>JAISIL010000026.1 GCA_031262035.1 Spirochaetaceae bacterium
AAAAGATGATGCAGTCTTATTTCTTATAAAAGAGGGCGAACATACCCTGAAAGGCGACAATAAAAAGCTTTATGAAAAATCCCTTATGCAGAATCAGAAACAACATTTGCATGGGACGAGCTCTGCATCTATTGTGCAAAAACCGGGGCGTATGTATTTGTCCTGTAGTGTAGAAGATGCAGGCCTTGCCGAAGAGGCCCTGCGGCACCTGACCGGCATCACCGGCTGGGCCCGTGCGAAGGCCGTAGAAAAAGACACAAATACTGTTATAGCAGCAAGTGTAGCATGTGCAAAAGAGGCAATAGAAAAAGGCTTTTTGCACAAAACCTTTAAGGTTGATGCAAGGCGAAGTGATAAAAGTTTTCCCCTTAATTCACCCGCTCTTTGTGCTGCCGCCGGTGAAAAAATACTTGAAGCATTTCCTGAGCTGACAGTAGATGTGCACCATCCCGAACAGACAATCCGTGTGGAGGTTCGGGAAAAGGCCTTTGTCTATGGGCATGAAGAAAAAGGCCTTCGGGGTTTACCGGCAGGCACAGGCGGCAGGGGCCTCTTGCTTTTATCCGGCGGCATAGATTCACCGGTTGCAGGCTTTGAGATGATGCGCCGGGGAATGAAGCTTGAGGCAATGTATTTTCATGCCTACCCGTATACGGGGAACGAGGCACGGGAAAAGGTTGAGCGTTTGGCAAACATTGTAGGGGCTTATGCTGCTGCAGTTCCTGGGAAGGCAGGCTTGCCCCTGCATGTTATCAATTTTACCGATGTCCAAATTGCTCTACGCGACAGGCTGCTTCAGATGCAGGCAAGCGAATGGGGCACCGTAATGTTACGCATGGCCATGATGGAAGCTGCCGACCTGCTTGCCCGTAAACGGCGCCTTGCCTGCATTATTACCGGTGAAAGCCTTGCACAGGTGGCCAGCCAAACAGTGCATAATATAGCCTGCACCCAAAGCCGCCTTGGCCTTGCGCCAAACCATTACCCGCTTCCCGTGCTGCGTCCCCTGATAGGCACGGACAAAGAGGATATTATCACCCTGTCTAAAAAAATAGGCGCCTACGATACCTCAATAGAACCATACCCCGATTGCTGCACACTATTCAGCCCCCCCCACCCGGTAATTCACGGCAGGGTAGAGGAAGCGAACCGTATTTATGAGGCGCTGGAATTGTCGGAATTAATTTATTCCAGTGGTGCAAAGTAGCCTGATACATCTCGGCCGCTGCGTTCCAGTAAAAAGGCTTGGACTTCGACGGGGAGGTAGGCGCGGCCGCCGTTTGTGGGGAGGGCTGAACGGTAGCGCAGGGTGTAACAGCCGGAGGGGGCGTCTTTTATTGCATTCAGTGTCGGGCCGACACCGCTTGACTGATAGAGGTAAACAGACTTTCCGCCGCTTTCAGTGCAGAGATACTCTATATCATCATCAATCTTTGTTGCATTTGTCTGCACTGTATAAAAGCTGATATTATTGTTTGTAAGGTAAGCGGCCAATTCCGAAAGAGCATAGGTTTCGAAAGGATTTTCGCCAAGGCTGCCTTCACTGACAAAGACCAGGGCTTTTTTCCCATTACCACTAAGTAAATCACTTGCCGCAAGGCGAAGGCCAATGTCGAAACGCCAGAGGGGGCTATAGCTATCCTCACTTCCGTCGGCAATTTTTTCAAGGGCTTCTGCGGTAAGGGCTGCGGGGATTGTTTCTCGGAAAGGCTGCCTTGATGCAGATACAAAGGAAACAGGCAGGCCAAGTGTGCTGTAGATATCGCGCAGGGCTGCACGCAGGTTGTTTTTTGCCATAGCCGTTTCGGCAGAGCGTTCAATTAAAACTGCGTATTGCAGATCCTGGTGGGAAAAAGTTGAATACAGCATATCTTGGTCAAGCGCCGTTGTGTCGTTTTCGGTAATCAAAAAGTTTCCATCACCAAGGCCTACAATCGGGCGGCCGCTTCGGTCTTTTATATCCAGTTGCAGGGTAATTTGGGGGAAGGCGTCTGTGTCAATACGGCCAATATTGATATTAAAGCCCGAGGCTACTTCATCAATTGAACTGAGCACCAGAGCCTCATCGGTATTGAAGTTTGGAACAAGCAGACTGCCGTTTGCATCAAGGGCAAGATTGGTAAGCCGGACATTCCCGCCGCCGACTGCGCCAATCTCCTCTATAATAGAAGAATTGATATTGATTTTTACAATACGGCTGGTATCTGCCACAATGATATTACCGTCAAGGTAAAAAAGTCCTTCCGGTGCAAGAAGGCCGCCTGTTATAAAGGGCCCCAGATGCTTTCCGTTTTCGTCAAAGGTTTCAATTCTTTTTTTCTGATTGTCGGCAACATAGATAGTGCCATTTGCCGCCACAATGCCTGTAGGTGATGTAAAAATATCCTGGCCAAAGGTGTTTATAAAAGTGCCGTCCGGTGCAAACTTGGAGATGCGGTTATTACCGTATTCAACTACATAGATGTAGCCCTGGGAATCGAGGGCAAGGTATGAAGGCCCTGAAAGTTGGCCCTTTTGCACACCCTTTGTGCCAATATAACGCTGCCAAATACCATCGCTGTCCAGCACACTGATTCTGCCACCGTAATACTCGGAAAGATACATGCTGCCGTCATCGGCTCTGACCATATCGTAAGGGCGGTCGAAACCGGTCAGGGAACCGCGCTGCCTTCCAATGATTAAACCGTTTGCCGTAATGCGCACAATTTCGTTGGAACCATAACAAACCAACCAGAAACTGCTATCCGGTAGGGGAAGAACGGCAGTGGGGCGGCTGAATATACTCAACTCCTTTCCCTCGGCTGTTTGGTAATGCCCGGGGTAATGGCCTGCTTCTACATAACGGCCTTCAATGCCCTGGGGGGACAGTCCTGCCGAAGAAAGCGAACGCACTGACCTTTTCGCCAGCAAAAACTCGGCCTTGCTTGAAAGGATTGTGCCTTCTTCGGAACTTTGTCCAAAGGCGGCAACGGCATTTTGCCAGGCGTCTATTGCCTGACCGTCAAGGCCGCTGCGGTAGTTTGCACGGCCAAGCCATTCAAGGGCAAGCGGTTCACCGGGGCGCAGTGCAAGGGTCTGTTCAAAAGAACGCAGGGATTCATTGTAGTTGTATTGATTAAAAGCCTGTATACCCAGCCTGAAAAGTTCCCGCGCCTGCATTGCTTCTACCGTCTCGCCTGATATACCACCATTACTAAGCACAGCAGTTGTAAGCACAGGATTTGTAGGCACAGTGTTTGTAGGCACAGCATTTGTGTCCTGTGCAAAAAGGCTAAGTGATACAGGCATTAGAAATAATGCCATTAATAAAAGCAATAAAAATGCTCTTTTCATGTTCCCCTGTTATTATCGCTGACCGGGTGTAGAAAAATTTTGCTTACCGAAACCTTTCCCTTTATAATGGCATCCCAATCCGAACCGGCTTCCGGGGTGGTAACTATTTCGCCCCACTGCAAACGGCAGGTTGTTTCATCTACAAAACCGATACTGTCTGTATAACGCCTGATGCTGGGGAATGTCATTATGCTGTCTTTGTAAGGCTCCTTGCTGTTGGGCAAGTTTACATTGATAAAATAGTTTTCTTCCCACAGTGCCTTGTATTCATCAAGGTGTTCAATGGAATAGCTAATTGCCCTGTCCCAATAAAATTCTTCGTTCCAATGACCGCAGAGCGATAAGGCTACCGAAGGAACACCGTAAAGGGCCCCATGCCGTGCCGCCGCCGCTGTGCCCGAAAAAATAAGGTCTGTTCCCAGGTTTGCACCCACATTAATGCCTGCAATAACCATGTCGGGCATGATTATTTCGCCGTCGGGCGCTTTGCTCAGGGTGCTCAGGCCGCCCATTAAGGCAACGCCGACACAGTCGGCAGGGCTTCCCGAACAGCTCCATGCAGCGGGCCCTTTGGGTAAAACCTCCAGGTCTTCGTGCAGGCCGACCAGCGCATGGGAAATACCACTGCGGTTTTTGTGTGGCGCCAGAACAAAAAGGCGGTCTTGCGGCCTTGCCTTTCGGATGCTCTCTGCAAATTGCAGGAAACTCTTGCATTCAATACCATCGTCGTTCGTTAATAATAAGTTCATTGATGAGACCTCGTAATAACTCTTGCTCCTGTTTCGATTTCAAAAGTAAAATCAATATAATGAAAGCCGAAAATTCGCTCGTAATCTTCAAGATGATTTTTGTATCGTTCTATTGCATCATTCTTTAAAATAGTAAAGGTGCAGCCGCCAAAACCCATGCCGTTGAGCCTTGCACAGAGGACGCCTTCGGTTTCCTGCGCCCGCTTGACCATCCAGTCAATTTCCGGGCAGGAAACCTCGTAAAGGTCGCGTAAATCTTCATGAGAATGATACACTATCCGCGAGAAAGTAGAAACATCGCCCGCCTTAAGCGCTTTCTCGACATCGGCAACCCGCTTCAGTTCCTGGGTAACATACAAGCAGCAACGGCGTATTTCTTCGGGAAGATGCACTGCGCTCCCCAGCCCGCCTTCGCTGGCGATATCGCGGAAGGTCCGGCCCCGCTTGTGTGCAGAAAGGATTTCGAGGCCCCGGTTTAATTCCTGCCTGCGGTGTTCCATTTCTTCGTCAACGCCTTGCCGGGGGCATTTTGTATCTATTAAAAGAATCTTGCAGCCCTTAATAGGATTGGGCAGATGCTTCACGCTCCGGTTAATTTCGTCAACAATAACAAAGGTATCTTTTCGTGCGCCGAGCATTGCCTGAAAATCGGCCATCTTGGGAACCCGGTTGTAAAACTCCTCCCGTGTTCTTTCAATAAGATGGAGGAGTTCGGTATCGTTGAGCGAGACCTTATAGAGGCCCTTGAGCGCCATAACTGACGCCATATAGAGCGCCGCCTGCGAAGCAAGGCCCGAATTCTTGGGGATATTCTGGCTGATAGTAAAATTCAAGCCCCGGTCGACCTTGCCAAGGGTATGAAAAAGATAGATTGCTGCTTTTACATGATTTGCCCAGCGGTCTTCGCGCTTGTAGCGGAGATTGTTCAGGGTGCTGCGCTTGCGGTCGCCCCTTTCAGCCTGATAAAAACGAAGGGAGCCGTCTTTGCGGGGGCTTACATGGATAAGAACCCGCCGGCTGATTGCCGCAGAGAGAAAGAGGCCTGCCTTTGGCTGCCTGGTATTGTTATCTATATAACCATGTTCACCCAATAAATGAATAATCCCCGGCGCCTCGCCAACGGCAATGGGAAGGGTCTGGTCATCGCCAAGTGAATATTCCCCGCGATGTAGAACACCCAAGTCCTGCATGAATGGCCCCCCTTTACTAATTTATCCTACCTTATTATAGCAGAAATTCAGATTTTATTCAACAATTTTTTTCGATTTTTTTTTATTTTCAAAAAAAAAGTAGGAGTTTAATCCGCACTGAGGGTGAGATTGGTTTTATTTTCTTTGGTTTGCAGGTAAACAAGCAATTTTTCGGCAGAGAAGGGGAGGGCGAAGCGGAATTCCTGGCTTTCTTCTACTGTCCAGAACATTTGGTTGCTTATTATAGGCAGAGTTTCGAGATTACCGGCCGTTTTTTCGTCGGCCAGAGGGGAAAAGGCTATGTCTACAGGCCCCTGGTAGGCCTTTTTGCCGTCTACCTTTTTGGTAAGTTGCACATAGGACTGGCCTGCATCTTCAGGCTTTTCGCCGGGAAAGTTGACTACCTTTACCAGAACAGTGTTATCGAGGAACTTGGTCGATTTTACCCCATTATCCGGCCTATTCATTGAATAGGTGGCCATACCCACAACGACAACCAGGCAGAGAAGGGTAAAAATATTCCCCTTGCTGCCGGCCAGCCGCTTTAAGGTGCGGAAGCGTTCAGGCCTTTTTGCCTCGCCATTATACAGGTTGCGCACTGCCTGTGGGGCACGCTCCAGCCGCCTTGCCCTGCTGTAATGGTAGACCGTTTCGCCAGGCCGGTCAGGCGGCAATGGCCGCTGTTCTGCCACGCTTTCTTGTTTGCTTTCTTCCATACATATAGTATCGGAATTAATTTAAAAATTGTTTAATGAGATTGCGTGGCTCCTTGACATTGCGTGGCGCCTTCGGTATAGTGGAGGGTGAGGAGTTCGCTATGACGAGACTGATAAATGGCAAGGAAATATCGCAGATATCGCATGAGGCGTTGGAATTGCGCATGCAAGGCAAGGTGGAGGAGTCGCGGGAGATGCTGAAGCTTATCCCCATATATCCGCCGGTTGCTTGGGCGGTTAAGCGTCGGGAAGGCGTTGCGGGAATCAGACGCCTTTACGAAGATGGCTGTGACATGAGCGAAGTAGAGGCCAAGTATGGAAAAGCGTGGACAGAACAATGATATTCTATATGCGGTCACTCTAATAGAGGAAGGCCGCAAGTTGCACTTTGTTGAGGGGACGGAAGCAGAGGGCCTTAGGCGCTTCAAGGACGGCAGCGCCTTTCTCAAGCAAGCCTTTTTAGATGCCAAAGCGACGAATGACCTTGCGGCAATACTCAACGCCGAGTACGACTTCCTCGCCGCAGAGATTGCAATGGGCGACCCTGATGAGACCCTTGCCAAAGGCAGCGCCGAGGCAGGGCTCGAGGTGATAGAAGACGCGCTTCGCGCGCTCAAGGCGTTGGCCCTGGGTGATGCTTACAAGGCTGTTGATCTGGCCTATCCCCGCCACGACAAGCGCGCATGGCGCTACAAGGACATGCCCCGCGACGCCTTCCATGTATTCTGCGCTAGCCATAAGTCCCGCTTGCAGAACGGCCTCAAACGCTACGGCGTAAGCACGATAGACCGCGCCTTCATCACCCTGCGTGTTAACACTATAAGCGCCATCGAAGAAGCCTACTGCGCCATGCAACGAAAGGCGCTAGGGTAGCCTGCCGCCAAGCTGGCCCTTATCGAACAAACCGCCGCCCTGCTCCTTGCAGAATGGGCCGAAGTCGTGGTGGGGCTGCGGCTCTTGTGAGTTGGTGGTAAGAAACTGCACCCCAAGAAAATCAGGATAAACGCATAGAATTATCCTGGTCTAGGGAGCAGCAATTGGTGAAGGGAGTCGGCGTTGAGAAGTTTGAAAATAGTCTCTATACCGCTGTTGAAGTCCAGGGCTAAGGAATAGCGGATATTTTTAATACTTATGCCGCCGAAAAAGGTTTGAACCATACCCAGAATCGCCAGGGACACGCGCTTCATCGTTTGCAGGTTTTGAGCGCCGTGCTTAGCCATTGTGGTATTGTGGTCATCGTGAAATGTATAGTCCAGAGCCCAGTGAATGTTGTTTTCTATACCCCAGTGCCCCCGAACTGACTTCACAAAATCGTCCGCTAAAGTGACGCTTGTGATAAAGTAACGGGTTTCGATTTTTACCTCGCCAGTTTTTTTAGTCAATGTTCGCTTAGCACAGCCTATCCGTTTCAATCCTGCCCACTGCTTGCGCCTTTC
>JAISIL010000055.1 GCA_031262035.1 Spirochaetaceae bacterium
GGTTGCGGGGCCTCGACCCCGCACCTCATTTTTGTCTTCGGACGCCCTTGCGATTATTATTCGTGCCGAAGTCGTCTTTATCTGATACCTCAAATAAAGCGTTCCTTCCCCCGCACTACTAATCGGCGCCGGCTCCCGTATTCCGTCGAATACAGGATACCCCTTTTGATATAAATATCATATAGTATTCGTGGTTGTATAAAAAGTAAATGTCTTTGCCCTGAACTAATTCTTTATGTAAAAGGCGGCGGCCTTTATGTGCTGGTCAAAGGTAGTGGAAAAATAATGGCGGCCTTCTTCGGCGTTTACCAGGCGGAAGTAGAGGTAATCTGTCTTGGCAGGAAAGAAAGCTGCTTTCAGGGCAACAAGGCCGGGCTCGGAAATAGGGCCGGGGGGGAGGCCTTTAAAACGATAGGTGTTGTAGGGATTATTTATTTCCGTGTCTGCTGTGTAAATGGTTTTAGGGTGAGCTTTCCCTTCAATCTCGGTAATGATGTATTCCACCGTAGCACAGGACTGCAAAGGCATACCGATTGCAAGGCGTTTTTCGAAAACACCTGCCATTAAAGGCGCTTCGTCTGCGGCACGGTATTCGCGCTCGACAATAGAGGCTATAATGACCTTTTCATAGATTTCTTCGGGAGACAAAGCGCCCTCGCCGCTTGTTTTTATATTAATTTCGCCCAGTTTGATGAAAAAAGTATCGGCCAGGTGCCGGACAACCGCTTCGGCACTGTAAGGTTTTTCAAAAAAATAGGTGTCCGGGTATAAAAAACCCTCCATTGTGCTGCCGGGAATGTGATACCTGCTGATAATGGCCGGATTAGCTGCTGCTGCAAGGAAATCGGCAGCCGTGCAGATGCCCTTTTCTGCAAAAAGAGCCGCTGTTTTCTTTAAAGTAGAGCCTTCGGGGATGGTCACCGGGTATAATTGCTGCTTTCCCTCTATCAAAATATCCTGTATTTCCTGCTGCGAAAGGCCGGTATTCAGCCGGTATGTTCCGGCTTTTAGGTAAGCGGTATTGAGCCTTGCCAAAATGTCCCAGACATAGTGGCTGCGAATAAGGCCTGCCTCCTCGAGCCTGCGTCCTACAGCACGGGCCGATTCCCCGCGATTGACGACAAAGACTACAGGCTCTGCGGTGGAGGCAGAAGAAGGCGGCTCTTCGAAGCGGGTAAAAAGAAAGAAACCTGCGCCTGCCGCCATAAGAAGCAGCACAAGAAGGCTTGACAGAGTAATAAGGCATATTTTTACAGGTTTTTTCATGATTTTATCACTGTTTTGTTTACTCTACTCGTTACGATTATATCATACCATTTATAGAAATCTTTTTCAAGCCTTCCGGCGCAACTTTTTCTCTATAGTCAGTGTCAAAATAGATATGACTAATTCATTAAATGTAAGTGCCGGTATTATGACACGCTCTACCGGCGAAGAAATTGCCAATGCCATTATTCACGGGCTGGGTTTTGGGGTTGCAATTGCAGGGCTCAGTATGCTGGTCATTAAGGCCCGGGGAGCCCTTGCCAATACTTCCTGCGCCCTCTTTGCCTCTTCTCTTATTCTGATGTTTCTTTCATCAACACTGTATCATTCATTGGCAAAGACAAAAGCAAAAAAAGTGTTTCAAGTGCTTGACCATTCAGCAATCTATTTTCTTATTGCAGGGACCTACACACCATTTTGCCTCTTAGGACTACGCGGAGCCTGGGGCTGGTCGCTTTTCGGCGTCGAGTGGGCCATGGCCCTGGCAGGCATTGCCCTGCATGCGGTGAACATCAAGTCCCTTAAAAAAATAGAAGTTGTCGTCTATTTAGTGATGGGCTGGGCCGTCATTGTAAGCTGGTGGAAGCTCAGCCAAAACGCCCCATTTATCACCCTAGCCTTCCTTATAGCAGGCGGCCTCTGCTACACCCTGGGCACCCTCTGGTACCGGCAAAAAAACAAACCCGGCGCTCATATAGTCTGGCATGTATTCGTCCTCCTCGGCGCTATCTGCCACTGGTGGTCAGTCTGGTTTCTGGTGTAGGGAGGTATCGCTGTTTCCTTTCAGCACCTTCTTATCTTCGCTTTTTATGCGCCGCGCAACTTTCTTGACATTCTCAGCAGGGGGCAATTGTTCGGGGACAATACCCCGTTCTATCAGCATTTTCCTGACTGCGCCATTATTATCTACATGTTCTTTCTCAATCGGGGAAACACCATGCATGTCTTTACTCTGAACATTTACCGAGGTCATCTCTGCAGCAAGGTCCTTTGCCTTAATACTGACCGTGGGGAGAAAATCTGCCAGTGGGCGATTCTCCGGAGCGCCAAGGCGATGTTTTAGGTCGGCAGTGCTAATATGAAAAAGTGCCTGGTCGCCTTTTGAGCGAATAAGGGCAAAATCCTGATTATTTACACCCCGCTCATATAAAATACCAGACAATTTCCTTTCTGTTTCTGCCAACTTATTCCTTGCCTGCACTCTTTCAGAGTCCAACAAGCGTTTCTCGATTATTTCCGCCCGGCGGGTTTGCAATGCAAAGTATGTCTGAGCAAAAGCGATCTGCTCCTTGCGGCTATCCCCATTTTGGGCGATAAGATAACAGGCATAGCGGGTTAGGAGAATGTCTTCGATTTCCCTCTGTGAGCCTGACCCCAGGTCGACCATTTTCCTGACGTCAGGAAAATGGTCAGTAGTGTTTTGCCCTGCATTAGTGCAAGACTCTTTTGCCTTTTCGATGACCTTTGCAAAGTTTTCCCATTTGGAATAGCCCAAAAGAGCCTGTAAATCTCTGGCACTCCAGCACTCAATACCTTCAAATTCCACTGCCGCCGCTTCGAACTGTTCAAACAAGTCTTTAATTTCTTCAGATTTCATGTGTTTTCCTCCTGTAGTATAATACCAATATTATGTTATACATATATAATTATAGTATTTTATGCAAAAAGTGTCAAGAGGTAAATTAGAAAATTTACTCTCATCGGATGTTCGTGGGGTTTGTGTTGTTCGTGGCTAATAAAAGTCTCAATTTTTTTCTGAAACACTTGACAGTTTTGGGTTTTCGTTCTTGCTCTTTCTTTGTTGTTCCTGTTAATACCTATCTTACGGTATTACAACAAATTAGTCAACCCCTTTTTGTCAATTTTTTTCTTTTTTTTTCTCTCATATTCCTTTACTTTTCAAAATTTTGCTAACTCTAATGCTAACACCTCAAGGTTAATTTCAGTGTTAGCAAATGAAAAGTATCGGTTTTAGTTAAAGACAGATTCAGGGCAACTATCTTGTAAATCCTATTATGTAATATATCAGAACATGTCTATCCCTCTTTAAGTTTTGTTTCTATATATAATAACACTATCAATATAATATACCTCGTTTGCCTTTCAAGTCGTCTTTCCAAATATCCAGTAATACCACTTTCCAGCCCTTCTATAAACTCCAGCCCCAGCCACCCACCTATCGGGTTTGTTTGCTCGGCGGGGACAAGCCCCGCACTCTCAAACAAATGAACTTGCCCTTGTCGGGGGCATAAAGCCCCACTCCGCAGGCAAGGCTGCCGCCCATCCTTCCGCATACTGCATCTTTTGCTTTTATCTGATGAACCTCATTTAAAGGCTGCATTGAGGCAGGCGGGGGTGGAAATAGACAGAATACCTGGTTATACTCAGTTCTCTCAAGATGCGCTCAAGCCAGATATTCGGTCAGAACTGCCTATAACCGGCATTCTGCCTACTTCCATCCCCCCGCCTGCTAAATAGTTGTAGTCTTGCTTGGTAGGCTGTATTAAACCAAAACTGGTGGGTAGTGTGCAATCTCGGGGCGGCAGCCCGTGATAAGAAAGAGCCTCGCACCCTTCAATCTCCTAACCTGCACCCCAGCGGCAATCTACAACCGCCTTGTGGCCGCCGTTGGCGGCAACTGTGCCATAGTCAACCTTAATCTCCGTGAGGCCGGCGGCTTCGGGGGGCACTGCTCCACTACAGGCCTGACGGCCTTCCGCTCCGCACCGCCCCCGCTCACCCGCCGGAACGCCGGGCTGCGCCCGGCTTGATGATGATGCATCACAAGCCTTTAATTCTGTGCCATATTCAATGACATACACCCCAAAATGTCTTTCCCCTGTATTATCTTATTTATATTCTTTTTTGTTTTTTAAAGCATTAAAGACATAAAAAGAAAATAATATATAGGGAAAACTTTACTTGAACAGAGAGGAAAACAGAGGAATAAAAATACAGTGTCATAATTTGAAATCCATTTGCGTCATTGTGTCATAAGAAATGACACTGAAATTATCTGTTGTTGTCGTTGTTATTATTGTTATTTACTGATGCAATTCCAAAACGGTCATTGAGCCTGTCGAAATGACCAGTCATTGTGGTTTCGACAGGCTCAACCACCGGATAATATAAGTTTTAGAACTGGCTCACCTTTCTATAGAAATATTTTTCCAACTTCACCGGGGAGCGTGCGCGTCCCCTTATTCTGCTATCTTTTGCCAAGTCTGATTTTCTGAATTGTCAGACTGCAATTTCGATGAGCAGAACACCGTTTGTCAGGAATATATAAGAATACCCCTGCATCTCTGTAAGAGGAAAAGAATAGCGTTTTGCTCTTTTCAGAATTAACACCATTCTTGAACAGCCTTAAAAAGAGGGGCAGGGGGAGAAAACGCAAAGCGAACAAAACAACCAGACAGAAAAAGAAAAGACTATCCGTCCATACCCAGCGAATTAGTGTCAATCAGTTCAATACCTACCCAGTAACGGGCTTTTGAATTACGCTCCTGCTGAAAGCCCATTTGCTTCATTCTGTTGGAAACAAAATGCCCGCTACATGAACGCTCGTTATTCTTTTCACACCATTCGGCAAAGGCATTGGAAAGTTTAGACACCTGCACTTTGGCATTAGGTTTTTGAAGGCATCTGTCGGAAAGAAACGCTCCGAACAAGTCCATTTCCTCTTTGTATTCCTTTGTCGCATTACTGATACACAAAGGCTCAACAAGGCCGCCCACCTCATACCAGGCCATAGCCCCTTCAATAAGCCAATTTAAAATCCCAGAAGCCTCAGAAAGGAGTTTTTCTTCAAGGTTCCTGTCCATCTTTTCATAAGGAATAGTAGTAGTGAACGGAATTAACTTGATACGCCGCCAAATTCCATGGTCAGTCCCCCGTATCGAAGGCTTATGATTAGTCGCCATAAATATCTTGAAAGAAGGCGTAAAGGTGAAAAACTCGCCGTAGAGAAAACGGGCCGTCATACTGTCATTTCCGGTAATCTGCTTTATGAGCGTTTCCGATAGCCTGCGCCCTTCTTCCGCCTCAGCAGTTGTCACAAATCTTGCGCCTCTTAATCGTGCAATATCGTTGCTTATCTGTTCGCTGTTCTTTTTCATAAAAGTTTCTGTTGAAGACGACATCGCATAATCGCCGAGTATCTTCATCAGGACATTAAGAAAAGTGCTTTTTCCATTTGCACCTGAGCCGTAAAGAAAAAACATGCACTGCTCGGAAGTGTCCCCTGTAACCGCCCAGCCTGCAACTACCTGCAAGAAAGTTATCAGATCGGGATTATTCCCCATAATCTCACGGATAAACTGTTTCCAAAGCGGGCAATCAGCATTAGGGTCGTAGGTGACCTTCGCCATCTTGGTTATCATATTTTCCTTGCAATGCTCCTGCAAAACACCTGTGCGGAGATTCACCGTACCGTTTTCCACATTGAGCAGTTCGGGGTCGGTGTCAACTTCCTGGCTTTTAATCTCAATCTCTTTTTTCAGAGAAGCCGACTCAATCATTGCCTTACGCCTTCGGACAGACTCAACCTGCTTGACCTTCCTTTCAATCTCATCAGCCTCCCGCCAGGAATGAGCCTCGTTCATTAACTCATACATATCACGGATAACCTCAAGTCCTTTCTCGTGGATTAAAGGCCCATCATCGGTCTTCCAGCGCTTCCCCTCCCAGACAAGCCACTTCTTCCAGTCTGGGTTATAACGGATAACATCGCCGTATTTCCTGACAAGGCGCTCGCCGTTGGCCGTATCGCTGAACTGTTCCTTCCAGTTCTGCAACTGGTGAACATACAGATAGCGGGCGGCGTCAAAACCGACATCCACATGTAATTCCTGGGTATTCATCATATACCCCTCCTAGAAATAAAGATTTATGGCAGTGTCACAGTGCCATATCGTGCTTTAAATATAGGAATTATTAAAAAATAGGGATATAGAGTTTTTACTCTAGTTTTTGAAGTCAAAATGAGTCAATTTTGCGCACTTGGAACAAGCATTCTACTTCTCACCTATCTTGTCAAAAGGTATAGATTCTGATATAGTAGAATTGGCGAGTTTTGTTACTATAGGGAGCAAGTTAGAGGTGAGTGGTAGCTTTATAACGAACAAGAACGGGCGGTTCTTATCGGAGATTATCTCCAGTATCCTGCCCAAAACACAGAATACCGACTTTCTCGTCGGGTACTTCTACTTCTCAGGCTTTACCCAGCTCTACAAGGGGCTCCGGGACAAGCGTCTGCGTGTTCTGGTCGGCCTTGAGATTGAACAGGACATGCTCAATCGGGTCCGTGAAGTAGATTACCACACAGAGCAGAAAAGAACCAGGGGGGAAATCAAGGCCACCTTCTATGATTCGCTAAAAGACCTCTTTAACGAAACAGACTATTTCGATACAAAAGAGCAACAGGAAGCCTTTAGCCTGTTCCTGGGTAAAATAAAAGACGGAAGCCTTGAAATTCGTAAGACCAAAGAAGCCAACCATTCTAAGATGTATCTTTTTGAATACACCAAGGATGGCATTACCGATGAGGGCGGCACCCTGCCTGGCACACTCATTACCGGTTCGAGCAATCTGAC
>JAISIL010000154.1 GCA_031262035.1 Spirochaetaceae bacterium
AAAAATATGCAAAAAAATTGAAATTTTTTAAATATTGTTTTTTCAATTTTAATAATACCAACCAAAAACTAACCCCCCCCCCCCCCCCCCGTATTTTCTTGTAATACAACAAGTTACAATAGTAGTTTCATATATTTTATTTTTTCTCTTGGCATTATTAAAAGCCCCCGCAGACAATACCCTGCCGTCCAGGCCCTTTGCGTTGCAAAGGAGGTTTGATGCGGGGTTTTTATTTTATCTTAAAACTGAGGAGGTTTAAAGATGAAAAGTAAGAAATTTTGGATTACTGCACTACTTGCAGTAATCACAGTCGTCGCCTTCGGCTTTGTGCTGTCGGCATGTGGACCAGACCCTGACACGACACCGGATGTGAAAGATCCGCCTGCGGCAGAAGACATTGAGGGTGCAGATTCACCCGCTGAGGCTGCAAAGGAGTATTTCGACGAAATCTGGGAGGGTATTCCCGACGATTGGCAGGCAGGACTTCTTGAGATGTGGAGTGAGCAGTCAGGTCTTGAAATTAACGACCTTGGAGACATTCCTGAGGTAATGTGGACTGGGATGGTAAGTAATTGGGACCGGGTGTCGGATGCTATAGACAGAATCAATGCCGGTGATTCATTTGCAGACTTTGAGGAAGAACAAAACGCGCCTTCTGGTCCCTCAGAGCCTCTGGAAAACCCAGTGAAAGAACCGCCTGCAACAGTTGCAAATGGTGATGAGGCAAAGGCGTATTTTGAAGAAATCTGGAGTGATATTCCCTCCGATTGGCAGACAGGGATTCTAGAACAATGGAGTGGGTTGTCACAATCAAACGAAGGCCCTGCAATTGACAGCTTGGGTGATGTTCCTACGCAAATGTGGACAATGATGGCAGGAATGTGGAGTACTGTGTCGAGTTATATAGACGCAGTCAATAGCGGTATGTCATTTGAAGACGCTATGGCTCAAGGTGGCGGCAACGCCTCTACCTCCAGATAATGGCGATGGTGGCGGTGATGGCAGTTGACACCGCACTCAATGGAAAAAAAGTGCCTGGCACCAAAAGGTTCTCACAAAGACACGAAGAACACAAAGGAAGAAACTTTGTGCCCTTTGTGGCTTTGTGAGAGGCTTTTTTTTAAACCACGAATAACACGAATCGGCTGTGCCGACACGAATAATCTACGATAAGTAAGCGAAAATTCGTGTGGCCGAAGGCCATTCGTGTTATTCGTGGCAAAAAAATGCCTGGCACCAAAAGGCAATGTGTGCAGGGGTGGTCTATGCGCCTACCTGCCGGTAAGGTAGCGTTCGTATATGCGGGCACATGCGTAGATTGCAAGTCCCAGGCATACACCAAGTAAGCTTAGAACAATTCCTATTGTCATAGTAAAATCTTCCTGTTGCTTTCAGTATACACTATGCACCGGGAAAAAACAAGTAGGGAGCGGATTTTTGCTCGGGTACTTGACTTTTCCGGGGGGATGAGATATATTTGGAGGATAGGAGTTGTTTATGTTAGCTGAAAGACAAATAGTGAATGCCGATGTATTGACGCAGTGGTTTACGCTTCCGCCGACTTTTGCTCATAGGGCTATTGAAGTAATTATGTATCCGGTTGATAAGAACCCAGGCAGCGAAACCTTTAACAATACGCTTACTCAACAAGTAAATCAGGTGTTCGCCAAACTCGGTGATACAGATAAAAAAGATATGAAGCGCATTTCAGAGAGAGCCACGGCAACGGTATGGGAGACACTCAAGAATGATACGTGGTGAAGTATGGTGGGCTGATTTTGGCATACCATTAGGTAGTGAACCTGGATATCGCAGACCAGTAGTCATAATACAAGCGGATTTCCTCAATAATAGCCGTTTCCAAACAGTCCTTTCCATCCCGCTTACGACAAACATGATATATGCAGACATGCCGGGCAATGTGTATATCAGCAAAGCCGAAAGCGGACTTTCCAAAGATTCTGTGGCCATTACCCCTCAGATATACCCATTGGATAGATCACAATTTGTAGAACGTGCAGGCAAAGTTAGCACGATAGTTCTTCAGCAATTGATTGACGGTTTGTCATTGGTGATGGAAAACGATTAGCGCTTAATTTCTACTCACCCACGGCGCAGGAGGACGGCGGCTTCTTCGGGGGAGTCGGCGTTGAGGAGTTGTTTGCGGGTCATTTCATCGCCAAGCAGTTTGGAGATGGCGGCAAGGAAACGGACATGGGGTTCGGCTGTGCGTTTTGGCGAGACAAGCAGCACAAAGATATTGGTTTTTTCGCCGTCCAGGGATTCAAAGTCGATACCATTGCGGCTTATCCCCAAGGCTGCAACCATGCGAGAGACCCCTTCGGTTTTTCCGTGGGGCAGGGCTATACCGTGCTGCATGCCGGTACTGGCAATCTTTTCACGGTCAAGCACATCCTGTAAAACCAATGCACTATCGTCAAGAAGGCCCTGGTCATCGAGGATTTGAAGCAATTCTTTTATAATGGCCTCTTTTGTTTGGCCTACTAAATCAAGTTTAATCGAGGAGGCCTTAATAATTGAAAGCAGGTCATCATCATTTTGGCTTTTATTTGAAGGTTTTATTTCTGCAAGTTCCTGTTTAAGGACTTTTGGGTTAAAGGTTTCTTTCAGTTTCTGCAGGGACTCTTCAAGGCCGACAATTGTTTCATAGACCTCGGTTTTAATGTAGGGCATGTCGGCCTCGGCTGCAGTAATGGAAAGAGAGGTATCATCCCGGTCGATAATCAATGCAATGTTATCTTTTCGCACATGAAAGACAGAGTCTTCCATGCTCATTGTCTGCACAAAAAAGCCTTCTTCGCGAAAAGCCTGGAAAAGTTTGTTCACCACGAGGTTAGTAATTTCAGGGCTATGAAAATCCCAGACTGCTTCTACCGAATCACCTTTTAAAGGTTCTTTTATAGTGCCCTTTCCCTTAATTTCAAGGCTCATGTTCAAAAGGGGCGGGGCTGCAAGGGTGGTGATAAAGGTCATCAGTATGACAACGCCGAAAAGCTTTGCATCAAGAATACCCGAGGCAAGGCCGAGGCCTGCAATAATCAGCGCTACCTCGCCGCGGGGAACCATCCCCATGCCGATACGCAAGGCGCCCCTTCGGTTAAAGCCGAGGAGCAGGGCCGGCCCGCCGCAGCCGATAAGTTTTGCCAGAATCGCCGTGACCGAATAGATAAAGCCGAAGAGGAGCACGCTTGGTTTTGCAATTTCACTTAAGTCTACCATCATGCCCATAACACAGAAGAAGATAGGCACAAAGAAATCGTAAAGACCTTTCAGTTTTTCCTGAATTATCGGTGCAATATCGGTGGAAGAAAGGGAAAGTCCTGCAATATAGGCCCCGATTATCAGTGCAAGGCCCTGTTTTTCGAAGAATCCTGCAAGCAAAAGGGCGATTCCAAGGGCCAGTATCGAAAAATCATAGGGGTTTTTGAATAATTTGAGGAATTTTGCAAGCTGCTTCGAAAAAATCAAGCCCAAAGCGGTAAAACCGAGCCAAATTGCAAAGGCCTTAAAGGCAATAAAAGCAATCTCCTTACTTAAACCAATTGAATCTACGGTATTTCCTGCACCACCACCCATAATGCCGATGACGCCGAGGGTTATTGCCAAAATGATTATTCCCAGCACATCATCAAAGACTGCCGAGGCAAGGATAGTAACACCTTCCGGTGAATCCATTTTCTTTTTATCGCTTAAGATACGGGCGGTAATGCCAACCGAAGTTGCTGTAGAAAGAATGCCGAGGAACAAAACCTCAGGCGAGGCAAAGCTGCCCCCAAGCAGGCTGATTGCCGTCCATGCGCCAAAGAAGAATGAAGCTGCCGCTCCGCCAAGGCCGATAAACACACCGGCTACGGAATAGCGAAGAAAGAGTTTAATATCTGTTTCGAGGCCCGAAGCAAAGAGTAAGACAATTGATGCTATAACAGAGATTGTATACAGTTCAGGACTGACCGTAATGCTCTGTGCGACCTCGCTTACAAATTCAGCATTGCCGGCCGCTTCGCCGCCGCCCAGTGGACAGAAGCCCTGTGGAAAACCCGGCAGGGGAATACCACCCAGAGCATGCGGACCGATAAGAACGCCCGAGAGTAATTCCCCAAGCACCGAGGGAATGCCGATTTTTGCAGCAAGCTTTCCGCAGATACGCACGGCAAAAATAATTACGCCAAGTTGCAGAGCTAATTCAGCCATTAATAGAGTGATATCCATACTTCCAGTATAACCTATTTTTCACTAAATTGCAAATAGTGCATAGCTAAGGTAATACCAAATAAATAACCACGAATATTTGTGTCCGCGAAGCGGATTTGTGTCATTCGTGGTTATTTAATCAGTGTTTTTCTAAGCAATTTCCAGTTAGTGAAAGCAGCCATTACTTCCTTAGAAAGGGGATTGATGATGGCTGCATCGAGGCCGGCGTCGAGGGCGAGGGTGAGGAAGGAGGCGTTTAGGGCTTCCCGGTTTGGCATGCCGAAAGAGATATTTGAAATACCAAGGATGGTCTTTACCCCCAGCCTGCCGTATTTTTCTTTTACCAGTTTCAGGGCCTTGATTATTTCCATCGGGCTGTTTGCCTCGTCGATAAGGGGGAGGACAAGGCAGTCAATGAGAATGTCCTGGGGAACAATGCCGTAACGCCCGGCCTTTTCGATAATGCTGTCGGCAATGGCAAGCCTTTCCTCTGCCTTTTGGGGAATGCCCTTATCGTCCAGGGTAAGGGCCACAAGAGCGCCGCCATACTTTGCCGCAATGGGAAGGACTGCATTCAAACAAGCCTCCTTCCCATTAACCGAATTGATAAGCGCCTTTCCATTATAATAACGAAGGGCGCTTTCCAAAACGGCCGGGTCGGCAGAATCAATAGAAAGCGGTGTTTTGATGGTCTCCTGAAGCATAGATATTACCTGCTTCATCCTCTTTGCCTCATCAATGCCCGGCATACCAAGGTTTATGTCAAGGATTGCAGCCCCGGCATCAATCTGTTCGTCTGCATCGTCCTGCAGCATATCAAGGTCGCCGCTTGTCAGGGCATCCTGCAAATCCTGCCTGTTCGTCGGGTTTATTCGCTCGCCAATAATCACCGGACCGGCAGAACCGCCAATTTCCACAGAGGCACGCCCGGAGGTAATGTAGGTGTGCCGTGGCACCCCCCCCCCAGCCCCCCCCGCAAGGGGGGGGGAGGAATTGTTATCAGAATAATCATTATTGCATTGTTTTACCATCTCGGCAATGTGTTCCGGTCTTGTGCCGCAACAACCGCCGAGGGCTGCTGCACCCATTTGCCGGTGTTTTAATTGGGCTTTGGCAAATTCGGCAGGCCCGACCAGGTAATGCACTACAGAGCTTCCGTCTGCTTTTTCTTCCACCTGCGGTGCGCCTGCATTCGGTTGCACCAGCACGGGGAGCCTTGCAAAAGAACAGAATGCCGCGCTTATTTTTTCAGCCTCATCAAGGCCGGAGCCGCAGTTCCAGCCGATGATGTCGGGGGAAAGGGCTTCGATGTAGCTAATTGCCGTTTGTATATCCGCCCCGGAGAGCATTCGAATAGGCTTATCTTCTATGCCCTTTTGAAAAGTCAGGGAAACAATGACCGGCAATGAGGTATTTTCCTTAATGGCCAGCACTGCGGCCTTTGTCTCATACAAGCTGCTCATTGTTTCTACAAGGGCAATATCGGCGCCGGCCTTTTCGGCAATGATTGCCGCATCGGCATAATTTTTGTAGACCTCATCAAAAGAAATATCCTGTATGAAGGGCTCAATCAAGTGGCCTGTCGAGCTCATATCAAAGGCGACCCAGTGTTGGACATCATCATTTATCTCATCTACCGCTTCCCGGGCAATCTTGACGCCTTCCCGAACAGCCTCATCCCAGGAAACCTCGGCCCGCTTCATCTTTATAGCAGTCGCCCCGAAGGTATTCGTGGTAATGATATTCGCTCCGGCCTTCAGGTAGGCAAGATGTATCTCTTTTATTACATCAGGATGCTTTATATTGAGCTCTTCGGGGGTCTTGTAGTAAAGCCCCTTTCTTTTGTCCGCAGCCGCTTGAAGCATCGTTCCCATACCGCCATCAAAAAATACCGGCAAGCCCGCCATTCGGCATTCACTAAACCAGGTACGAAAGGATATTTGATTATTCATGGCTTTTAGTATAGCCGAGAGTAAATAATAATTCAAGTCTGGTGCACGGGGCGGACATAACAAAACCGGTTAATTTTATAGTAACCACGAATAACACGAATAGCCTTCGGCCACACGAATTTTTGCTTACTTATCATAGATTATTCGTGTCGGCGAAGCCGATTTGTGTCCATTCGTGGTTGTAAATTTTTAAATGATTTTGCCCTGCTGCGACTAATACCCGCCTTGTTGAAATTATTCAACTCTGCTATACTAAGGTAATGAAAAAACTGCTTTGCGGCTTGTTCCTGTGCATGGTGATGCTTTGCGCAGCCTTGCAATTGTCTGCACAGACCTACAAGCCCTTCACCGGCGGCTTTGGGAGGCCGCTCAAGACCATTGAGACTGAGCATTTTGATATAATCTATCCTGAAGAATCAGAGCGAACGGCGGCCTTTATTGCAGGTTTTGCCGATGAGGTCTTTGATAGAATTGTGGCGGTTTACGATGCCGAGGCTGTTGATGTCAGGAAAATTCCGGTAACGATTACTCCCGATACCGACCTTTTTAATGCCTATATGAACCCCCTGCCCTATCCGCACCTCGTAATATTTGATACGCCTCCGAATATCGAGGTTTCGGCGACCTATGAGAATGCTATCTACGGCCTTTTTGTGCACGAATTGAACCATGCCATTACCTTTTCTATGCGAAGCCCTGTGACCGCAGCCTTTCGTAAGGTTTTTGGGAGCTGGGTAAGCCCTACCTATCTGATTTTTGGCTTTGGTGAATTTATGGTAGAGGGGAGCAGCGTGCTCCTTGAAAGCGAAGACTGGCCCGAACTGGGCGGCCTTGGGCGGGCGAACGACCCTTTTGTCCGTTCAAAATTGATTCAGGCCTACCACGAAGGGCTTTTTCAGTCTGCATTACAGGCCACAGGCGCTGATGACCGCTGGGCAAGCGCCCGTTATGACTTCGGCGGCCTCTTTAATAAATATCTTTACGATACCTACGGAAGGGATAAATACGCGGCATTTTGGGCGGCAGTCGGTTCCTTTAAAAGCTGGTTTGAATCAACCGACACCTTTTCGCTTTCTCCCTACGAAAAGGCCTTTTTGGCAACAATGAGCAAAACCTACGGCGTCCCTTTTGAAAAGCTCTGGAATGATTTTATGGCGAACTATAAGATAGAAGGCATTACAGAAAATGATGAGGGATTGATATACGGGAACAAGCTTTTTACCACCAGGTCTTCGATAGACAGCCTTGCAGCAGGCGGGGGAAATGTGTTTTTTATCGATTCGGTGGCCGGCTGGGTTTATCGGGTTGGGGCGGATAATTATCCGCCCCAACAAACCGCCGTCGGGGCAGGGCGCGCCCAACCCCCACAGACCCCCCCGGCGGGCGTCCGCAACCCCACGTCGGCAAACCAAAATGCGGGTAATGCGGTGGGGGACAA
>JAISIL010000167.1 GCA_031262035.1 Spirochaetaceae bacterium
AAGGATTTTTATTCTGCAAGATTTGGTCTCTCCTACAATAAATATTTTTGCAATTATTCCGGTGTTAATGCTACACAGACCCTTTTTATTCCGAAAGATGACCCGGTAGAGTTATGGGATGTCGTTTTGAAGAATGAGTCGGGGAAGAAGCGGAACTTATCGGTTTTTTCTTACTGTGAATTTTCCTACCATAGCATTCAAAGTGATAATCAGAACTTTCAGATGAGCCTTTACTGCGAGGGTTCAAGTTATAAAGATGGGATTATCGAAATTGATCCGTTCTATGAGGAAGGGGGGTATCAGTTTTTAACCGCGAACCACGTGACGCATGTATGCGTTGACCACGCGAACGAAAAAGATGCAGGCTTTGATTGTCTTCGGGATAGTTTCATTGGGCCTTACCGTTCTGAAAGTAATCCTATTGCCGTAGAGCAGGGGAAGTGTTCCGGGTCTTTTGAACTGGGGGGCAACCACTGCGGCGTTTTGCAGCGGAAAATTACCCTTGATGCAGGGGAAGAAAACAGGATTGTGTTTATGCTGGGCGAGGGTGATAGGGATGCAGGCAGGCAATACCGGGAAAAGTATAGCATTTTTGAAAATGTGGATATTGCCTTTGCTCAATTACATGCCTTTTGGGACGATAAACTTTCCAAATTGCAGGTAAAAACCCCTCACGAAGGGATGAACACCATGTGCAATATTTGGACGCTCTATCAAAGTGAGATTAATGTCATGTTCAGCCGCTTTGCATCGTTTATTGAAGTAGGCGGCCGCACTGGCCTTGGTTACCGTGACACCGCCCAGGATGCCATGTGTGTTCCCCATTCCAATCCGACCAAATGCAAGAGCCGCATCGGAGAACTCTTGAAAGGGCTTATGCTGGAAGGCTACGGATTGCATCTTTTTGAGCCGCAGTGGTTTGACCCTGATAAAAAAGACGGAAACAGTAAATCGCCAACGCTGGCCTTAATTGATAAGGATAAAGAAAAAGCCTTTCATACAGCAGAACAAGCCTGTGCCGATGACGCCCTTTGGCTGGTGCCTTCTATAGTAGAATATGTAAAAGAGACCGGGGATTTTGCCTTTATTGATGAGGTTCTTCCCTATGCAGACAATGCAAAACCGGGTAATGAAATGGCAGACCAGCATTTTGGCACGGTCTGGGAACACATGACTCGAATCCTTGACTTTTCCACAGAACAGGTGGGGAAGACCGGTGTGTGTAAGGGCCTGCGGGCGGACTGGAACGATTGCCTGAATTTAGGCGGCGGCGAGTCGGCAATGGTAAGCTTCCTGCACCATTGGGCCTTGGTTCATTTTATTGATTTGGCAAAATTCCTCGGCCGCAACAAAGAGGCGGAAAAATATGAGGCAATCAGGCAGAAGGTGCAGGCTGTTTGCGAAAAAGAACTGTGGAACGGAGAATGGTTCACCCGCGGCATAACGAAAAGCGGCAGAAAGATTGGCACACCGGAATGTGAGGAAGGAAAAGTGTTTATGGAAAGCAACACCTGGGCGGTTATTTCCGGGGCTGCAAGCCATGAACATGCAATCTCTGCAATGGATGCCGTGGATAAATGGCTCTACACCGAATACGGCCTTATGCTCAATGCTCCAAGCTACACCAAGGTGGATGATGAAATTGGTTTTGCAACCAGGGTCTATCCCGGTGTAAAGGAAAACGGCGCCATTTTCAGCCATCCGAACCCCTGGGCCTGGGTTGCAGAATGCCTGCTTGGCCGTGGGGAACGGGCAATGAAGTTTTATGATGCCCTCTTACCCTACAACCAGAACGATAAGATTGAAATCCGAAAAACAGAACCCTACAGCACCTGCCAATTTGTTTTTGGGAAAGACCATACGGCTTATGGCAGGGCATGCCATCCCTTTATGACCGGTTCCGGCGGCTGGTCCTACTTTGCAGCAACCCGTTATATGCTGGGTCTGCGGCCTGGTTTTGAGGCCCTGGAAATTGACCCCTGCATCCCCAGTGACTGGAAGGGTTTTACTGCACAGCGTGTCTGGCGAGGGGCTACTTACGATATCAGCGTAGAAAATGCAAGCCATGTCTCTAAGGGTGTGCAGGAAGTGTATCTTAATGGGGCAAAATTGACCGGTAAAACAATACCTGCACAGAAAGCTGGTACTTCAAACACTGTTCGTGTGGTTATGGGATAAAAAGAATCTCACGCGGAGGCGCGGAGGCCGCGGAGTTGTTGTATCAAGTTATGTTATATTATTTCTTGTTACGCTAGTCAAGAAGGAATAGGAGAAAGATAGCTTACAACAACCCTGCGCCTCCGCGTGAGCTTTTATTTTTTCCTATTTGACAAATTCAGTGGAATATTTATAATAATAGTATTCTTAATATCCAAAAAGGAGACTTATATGAAAAAACTATTCCTAACCGCCGTTCTGGCCGCTTTCTTTCTGCCCCTTGCCTTTGCACAGGATGCACTGAACCTTATTACCAATAATTTTGGGGCAAGAAATTATGTAGAGGGGAGTATTCCCAAGGCCGACATTGAAAAGATTGTAATGGCCGGTGTGCGTGCTCCAAGTGCCAATAATAAGCAGCCCTGGAAATTTGTTGTGGTGCAGGATAAAGCCCTTGCCGCAAAGCTCATCCGTAACATGCCCGACGGGTCTTTTCTTGTGGTCATTTACACCGAGTCTACTGTTGAAGCAAACCCCAATATTTACCTTGATTGCGGCCTTGCCACAGAAAACATATACCTTGCAGCACAGGCCTTAGGTTACGGCTCCCGCATTTACACCGGTCCGGTGCGGAGTATCGACAACAAGATGAAGGCCGACCTTGGCATCCCTGCAAAAAATACTGTCATATCAATCGTCCGTGTAGGCTGCCTTCCCGACAATGTCGATGCAGTCAGCGCTGCATCTTCACGAAAGAGTTATGATAGTGTGGTGAGTTATAAGTAGTGATATTATAAAAACAACCACGAATACACACGAATCCGCCTACGGTGGACACGAATTATTAATACAAATCATAGATTATTCGTGTCGGCGAAGCCGATTTGTGTCCATTCGTGGTTGTAAATTTTTTAATGATTTTGCCCTGTAAAAACTTTAGGGGCACCCGGCTAATCCGCTTCCACTGTCTGTGGGTTTAGTCGCTCTTCTTCATTTATCCCATCTTCTTGGCCAATTTGGCAAGTTCTTCGTAGTATTTGCCTAAATACGAGAAGGCTTTTCCCAGTGTTGCCAGTGCCGAGGCTTTGTCGGCTGCATTCTGAATGTTCATAGAGATGGCCGCATTAAGGTCCACCAAGCCGGTCATGTCAGGGAGCATCGAGATGGCAGCCGGGGTTGCAGGCGCCGGTGCGCTGGAAGCCGCTGCGTGTTTGGCAGCTTTGGGTTTTGAAGACCTCACGCGGGGGCGCGGGGGCGCGGGGGTCTTGCTAACAGGTTCTGCGGAAGCTAGAGGTTCCCGCGCGGGTTCAGGGGGCACAACTACAGGTTCTGGTCTAGCTTCGGATTTCGGCAGGGGAGCCTCGGGTTCGGGTATGGGGGCGGGTTCGGCATTTACAGGCACCACATGTGGCACTTCTGTAATATCGTTCGCGTGGTCTGCGTGGCGGTGTGCTGAGCCTGTCGAAGTATTCGCGGTTAAATCCTTTGTATC
>JAISIL010000003.1 GCA_031262035.1 Spirochaetaceae bacterium
CCCCCCCCCCCCCCCCCCCGTCATTTGTGTAGTGGTTTGCGGTAGAGTGAGGCTGATATGAGTATACCTGTTCCTGTTGTGCTGGATATTATTGCCATTGGCGTCTATATGTTCATTGTTTGGATGATTTTCTGCAAGATGTCACCGGAACTGACCCGGCGGCGGACAGTAATCACCCTTATCTGTGTGCCGCTCTGGTATTGCATCTGGGTGGCCGCCTGGTATAGCGGCAATATCTGGCTGCTTGTTCCAGGCCGTGTTGGAGGCTGGATTTGCGTTGGCCTGATTGCTGCAAAGCGGCCCGGCATATCATACAAGGAAGGCCTTAAATGGACGATGCTTTCGGTAGTCTCTCTGGAATGGATGAATGAGATTTTTGATGCATCGCTTGGTATTTATTTATGGATATTCCCGGTGTTTAACTGGATTGATACCAATACCTTTTCCCTTCGCTACTGCCTGTGGCGCTTAATCATAGCAGTCTTCTGCTTGGGCTGGTCATTCTTCTACCGGCGTATCATTCGTGGCCTTGAGAAAACTCCGCCTGTAAAGATACTTGTCCTGTTGTGGGCTTCCGCTATTTTTTCCTCTTGGCTCCTTTATTCCTTCACCACAAAAGTGGTCCTGCCACCCCGGCCTAGTGCTGACATTCTGTTCATTGTCGGCACAGTGGGGATGCTTCTTTGTGCTGCTTTTATGTGTCTTTTCTATTTTTATATTAATTCGCTGAAAAAAAAGGAAGCAATGAGTTTTACCCTTGAAGTTGCCAACAAGTTACCGATATGGCACCCTGAAAATGGCATCTCCCAGGCTTTCATCGATAAATATGAATTGACTAAGCGGGAAATAGAAGTAACAAATCTGGTTCTTTTGGGTAGGGTAGATAAGGAAATTGCTGTCGACCTGGGAATGAAGCTCCCTACCGTGCACCAGCATCTGCAAAACATCTACGCCAAAACCGACGCCCGCGGCCGCTACGCCCTTATGTCCATGATTTACGGCTGGACTATTTCAACACTACAAAGTCAGTAACTGCCTGCCAAAAACTTGCTTTTACCGGCTATTGTATTTTTTTGTTCTATATGCTATAATCAGGTCATGACACATGTTAAATATTTATTAATTCCGTTTGTTCTTCTGCTTTGTCTTGCTGCTTGTTCTCCATTGTTTCTGGGTAAAACACCTTCAGAAGAAAATATGATTGAGGCGCTAAAAGAAGCGCTTACTATCGGAGCAGAGCGTGCAGGGAGCAGTTTAAACAAAACCGATGCCTTTTTAGGGAGCGTCTACAAAATTATGCTTCCACCGGAAGCGTCTGTTATTACTGATAATATTTCGAACATTCCAGGAGGGCAGGCCCTTGTTGATGATGTCATTGAAAGGATAAACCGGGCTGCTGAAAATGCCGCTGAAAAAATAGCACCGATATTCAGTGATGCAATAGTTGAAATGACTTTTAGTGATGCAGTAAATATCCTGAAAGGTGACGATGATGCGGCAACCGCTTACTTGCAAGAAACTACCAGCCCTGCATTAAAGGAAGCCTTTAAACCCGATTTGGATGACGCCTTACAGGCACCAATTGTTCTGAACATTTCGGCCGATGATGCATGGACAAATCTTACCACAGCGTATAATACTTATGTGGATACTTATAATACGCTTAATAGTCTTATGGGTAATACAGACAGGCTCAGCTATGTGAATGTAGACCTTAGCGACTATGTGCTGGACAAGGCCCTTTATGCCGTTTATACAGAAATGGCAAAGGTAGAAAAACAAATAAGGGACGACCCGGCAGGCTTTGCATCAAACATCATAGAAACAGTTTTCGAATGGGCAAAGGGAAATAAATAAATTTCGCAAAACTAGAATATAGTTAAAAATATATCCCGAAATAGTTAGAATTAACTATGGACACGAATATTCTCCCGGTGTTACAATGAAGCCATCCTTAGCCGGAGGGCTTTAAACTCAGAGGAGAATGATTTTATGAAAAAAACACAAAAGATGTCCGGAATGGGAGCCTTTCTTGCTCTCATAGTTACGGCGACAGTCCTCATGTTGACGGCATGTCCACCGCCAAATGACCCACCCAAATCGACCACATGGACTTGGTCCAGTACCAGCCCGGTAGTCACCTTGAAGATAACCGGCGAAGGCTCGGCTCCAGCCAATGGTGACAGCTTTACCCTGACGTATAGCGGCAAAGATGTATCAGGCACTGTCGGTTCGGTACCAGCAGCATCCATTATGCGTGAAACGGCAAGCGATGGCGATGGTGGAGGTAGCGGCCTTGTACTGACCGTTACAACCGGAGGCGAAGGAAGCATCGTCTTTGATACGACAAGCGGCAGCATGACCGGCTCTGTCACCTTTACAGGTGATAACACGCCCACAACTGTGATGGCTACACTAACACTGAGCAATGGTGGTAGTGAGCCCGTTCTTCCCGGGGACGACAATCCTCCCGACAATCCTCCCGGTGGTGGCGGTTCTGTAACCCAGCCCACCAATGCGGCGGAGCTGAAGGACTATCTGATTAATGTGCTTAAAAGGGATGCGGAATATATCACCGTGGAGGACAACATCGTCACACTGAATGACAGCTTTGTTCTCAGTACCGGTTATAATACCCGGCTTACCATCCCGGCAGGTGTCACTCTGGTTACATTGAGTTCAAGCAGCCTCTATGCTAACGCTCATTTAACCGTAAACGGGACGCTTGATCTTGGCAGTAATAATATCTATCTCAATAACAGCGTTACCGAAGCTGCGCCGGCAACGATAGACGGTTCGGGAACAATTAAAGGCTCGTACGAGATGTTTAATGTAAACGCGGGAAAGAAACTCATAATCCAGGGCCTTACCCTTGTTGGAGCCACTAAGCGCACCACAGACTATAACGGAACGCCCTTCCCTGAAGGCATTGGTGGCGACGCAGAAGACAGTACCGGTGTAATATTGCGGGTAACAGGTTGGGCTGACAGCACTACAGATCCTGAGAACCCGATCAATGGCGGCATCTGCGAACTCACAAATGTTACCTTTATTGCAAACAGTTACGGCGCAATCTACATTCAGCAGGACGGCGAAGTAAAGGGAAGCGCTGATATTATTGGTTGCGGTTCAGGGTATGAAGGCGTAGTCACTCTTTACAGGTCCACAAGTTTAAATCAGGGTATTATCGGTTATCCCAAGCTCACCATGACCGAGCTTAACATCACAGGGTGCGAAATAAGTGGCTCGTATGGAACGCTCCTTAACCAGTGCGGGACCGTGAGTATTATTTCCGGCTCTATCAGCAACAACAGGTTCGACCTTGAAGAAGGATCGTATACGGAAATTCCGAGTGGCACCCGTGTTGTGTGGATTACCGGCAAGAACGCTTACATGCAGATGGGAAGCGGCCTCTCTATCACCGATAACGACGGTTTTGGAGTCTATGTCGGTACGGATACGAATCTGGATAATATTTCAGGTGAAGACGGTCCTGCAGAGTTTGTCCTTAACGGTGGCAGCATCACCGGCAACATGGGCGGCGTTTATGTGTCAGGCGGCGGGAGTAACACTGCCACAACAACATTCACGATGAACAGCGGGACCATCGGCGGCAACCAGATTGACGACGATAACGCCAACTTTGGCTTTGGTATCTTTGCGGAAAACGCCAAACTAACCATCGAAATTAACGGAGGCACGGTTTACGGTATTGAAGGTTATGCCGGGGAAGAGAATGCCAATACCAGCGGTTCTTATTATTATTATTCCAGATATGGCGAGCTGAGTGATTATCCAGCCTATGACAGCACAATGGGGACAGCGATACTGGCTGGAAGCCTTCCCTTTACGCTTGATGGCACAAAAACAATCCCCGCCCCTGTTTTCTCACCGGATGCAGCCGCGGTTGCGGCCGACACCTGGATTACCTTCGCGGATTACAAAGGCGTCTATTCCGGGTATGAGATCTACTTCACCTACAATGGCGAGGATCCTACATCGAATAGCAATCACTACATTCCTTGGAACGATTATGATTATATGAAGCCTAATATTTCGCAGACCATGATGGGATCATATGGTGTGGATGGTACACTCACCATCAAGGCTATCAGTATACCATCCAGCTACATGCAAGAGGCTGGCTGGGCTGCCAGTGCGGTTGCCAGTGCGGAGTACACAATAGAGGAGTAATCTACTCCCGCACACTCCGGCACCCCACGCCAGAGTGTGCGGCCACCCCACGGACTTGCCCTGTATTTGATACAACAAGTTCGCGTGGTTCGCGTGGTTCGCGGTCAATTTCTATGATTAGTGAGAAAAAATTCGTGTGGCCGTAAGGCCATTCGTGTTATTCGTGGTTAATTATCTACTCTACATCAAGCGCAATACGCAGGGCTCTCTTTAATTCCTTAAGTTTTGCTCTGGATAGAGAACCGACATAATTGGTTAATTTATGTTTATTGAGACTAACCAATTCATCACAAACGATAGCACTGTCATGTTTAAGTCCTTCATCTATTCCAACAAGGACTTGTGAACTATCTCCATTCCTGTTTGTGTATATTGGTGCACAAATAACACTTTGAAACTTGGAGTCAATAACACTTTGCCTGCTGACTATTACGAAAACACGATTGCGCTTGGTATCACTCGGATTGCCAAAGTGAACTCGGTATAGTTCACCACGTTTCATATAGGCAAATCCTGATACTTCAGCACATCCAGGGCTTCACGATTTAAGCGTTTTGCGTTGGCATTGATAAGTTCCAGGTCGCGCTTGTCTCTTTCTGCCCGTAACTGCTTACGAGTCTTTTTAACCTGATGCGGGGAGTCCGCTATTGACACCGATTTTCTGGTAGACTGATATTTTTTAAGCATAAAGTCAACAAAGTTGCTCACTTCCCGTCTGCCGGCACTAGGAAGCAACAAAAACTGCTGCTCCAAAGTGTGTAATTCCTGTTCCTTGCGAGAAATCGTCATTCTTTCCATATATATAATATACTCATAAGTCCATAGTTTGTCAAGAGGCTATTTTTTGACCTAAGTGCGCTGGATTGCGTGCTTAATTATGCCCTTCTACAACATCTTCTCAATCTCTTCTGCTGCTGCGCTACGGACAGTTGTGGGTAGGTTTGGGTTGGAAAGGGCTGCAAGTATGGCTGCTACTTCTTTACTTACCCTGGCGCCCATCCAGTGGTTTATATTTCCTGCGGCTTTTGCAATGGCTACCAGAATGTTGGTATTATTTAATTGGAACTGCCTCTTGGTAATAAGATTATCTACTATTTCGGCCATGGTATTTATGCCTTCTTTGTATCTATCCAGGCCGATAATGCCAATTGCCTCTGCCGCTGCTGCACGGACCGAGGTATGCAAGGTTTTGTTTTCTAAAAGGGAACAGAAAAAGGGTATATATTCAGGGGAGCCAAGGCTTGCCAGCAATGAAATTGCATCAACACGAAAAATAATGGGAATGCTGTTATAGGGATAAGCCCCCGTGTATATACCGGCAATGTTCATCAGTGTTGATGCATAACCATGTTCCTTTTTGTAAACAGTGCCGGCACTAATACTCTTACTTATTTCTTCAAGCTTTATACGCATAGCATTGGTATCTACAAAAGGTGTTCTTTCAAGATTATTTAAACCAAGGTTGTAAGTGAGTGTTGTTTTCTTCTTGGGGCTATTCTTGCGGCCAGTATCGTATGCATACAGAAGCCAATCGTCTCCGCCAACAAACATAATACCATTATCATTAATCACAGGCCGGACTGTATAGTTTCTATTTTCCTCTTGTGTAGTAATTGTGTCATCTTTAATGTGCCAAAGCTTTTTACCTTGTGGGTTAAGGCAAAGTTCCTCATTATTTTCCCGTATAAAAATCCGTGAATCATAGCCTATGTCAACAGGCCTTGTTGGTAAGGTGCCAAGGTGCACAGTCCATAAAAGGCGGCCATTAGGGTTGAACAATTTGAGAGCAGCTTTTGTGTCTGCCGTAATGAGAAAGCCTTCATTGTTGCAGGTAAGAAAGGGCAAAAAATCGCAGTCATTTTTGTATGACCACAGAAGCCGGCCTTTATCGTTAAAAACATAGAGCCCGCCTTTTTCGCGAATAACGGCAACGGTATCCTCATACACAAAGGGCGATGCTACAAGGAGGCCTCCCGTTGCAGCACGCCATAAAGGTTCTGTTGTTTGGGCCGGCACCGGCACTAAGTGGACAGAGAAAAGATACAAAAGAAAAAGCGAAAAATATCTTTTCATTTTTTGAACACCGCTAAGGATTCAATGTGGCTTGTTTGCGGATAAAAATCGAAGAGCTCAAGCGATTGCAGGCTGTAGCCGCTTTTGCATAAAGATGCAGCATCGCGGGCAAGGCTTGCCGGGTTACAGCTTACATAAATGAATACCGCCGGGCCATGAACACAGAGCCAATTGACAAGCGGCCTTGCAAGGCCGTTACGGGGAGGGTCTGCTACAATAAGGCCGAAGCGCCTGGCTTTTTCCGGATTGTTTCTTTGCATGTCCGCCCAGGCAATGTCGCTCAGGTTCCAGACCTTTGTTTTTGTGCCGTCAAGGTTTTGCAGGGCAAAATTGGCCGACTCAGGGGCGCTTTCAAAAAGCTCCACCGAAGGGAAAAAGTCTTGCAAAAAAGCGCCAAAAACGCCTACACCGCAATAAAAATCGGCTGCAGGCATATTTCGTATCGCTTTTGTAGAAGAAATTGCCTCTTCTGCTATATCAATGGTCTTTTTCAGCAGTTTTTCGAACATTTCGCTGTTGCTCTGAAAGAAAACACCGGCATTCATCATAAAATGCTTCCCTAAAAGGCTGATATTAGCGGTTTTTCCGTCGCCTTCTTGCAAAAAACAGTCATCTTTGCTGTAAACAGTGAATCTTGTCCTCTCGTTTATCGTATTTATCTCTTTTTTCCCCTCTTTTTCTTCTTTTAACCACTTATTGATGCCTTTATCGGCAATCGGGCACTCATCTATCGGAATAATCCTGCTCTCTTTTTTGGCCATAAGCCCGGTTATAGGGCCGTCAGAGTGGAATTGCATTCTGTTGCGATAGCCAAATTGTGCGGCCGCCTCGTAAACGCCGGCATCATGCTTCATGAGCCCCTGCAACTTGTCACGCTTCATCCGAAGCTGTTCGCCGTATTCCAGATGCATCAAATTACAGCCGCCACAGAGCTTGCATGCCGGAGCGGCCTCCTTCTCACAATAAGGGCTTGCATATTTTGTCATAATATACTATTATAATGATTAAGATGCGTTTTCGCTACACCCTTGGGAAAAATGGCAAACCGGTCAAAAAGGCCTTGGTCTACACGCAGGATGAACATCACATTGTGCAGGCCGACATTGATACTGAAGCTCTCTCTATTCTGGAAAGGCTTAGGGCAAACAATTTCGAATCTTATCTCGTCGGCGGCGCTGTGCGCGACCTGATTTTAGGGAAGAAGCCGAAGGATTTTGATATTGCAACCGAGGCTTCGCCCAACGAGATTAAGCGGATTTTCAGAAATTCGCGTATTATCGGGAAGCGTTTCCGGCTGGCACATGTTTTTTTTGGCGACAAGATTTATGAGGTCTCTACTTTTCGCAGTCTGAAAGATGGCTCATCGGGGAACACTTATGGGACTATCGAGGAAGATGTGCTCCGCCGCGACTTTACGCTGAACGCTCTTTTTTATGATAGTCGTGATGAGCTCGTTATCGATTATGTCGGCGGCATGAAAGATATGAAAGAGAAGTTTATAAAACCTATCATACCACTAAAAGTGATTTTTACTGATGACCCGGTGCGGATGGTTCGTTGTTTGAAGTATGCTGCGACAAGCGGTTTTGCTATTCCTTCCGCGCTAAAGGCAAGGATTAAAACTGATGCAAACCTTTTGGCGAATGTATCGCCCTCCCGGCGAACAGAAGAAATGATGAAGATAATTAAAAACCCTGCCGCCCCGGAAATTGTGCAATTGATTTTTCAATACGGTTTATACGGTTACCTGCAAAACGATGCGGCAAGGCTTATGCAAAGAAGTTCGGCCTTTTACGAGGCTTACCTTGCTTCTCTTGGACAATGTGCAAGCGGAAAAGTCTGTATGCTGGAGCCTTTAATTAGCGATTATTTAATAGAAGAAAACAGAAAAGGCGCCTTTCCACAAAGTAATTCAGCGGAAGAAAATTGGTCGAAGGCTTTTAAATTAGCCCGTGCATTTATCCTGCCAATGAATCCGCCGCGAGTCGAATTAGAAAAAGCATTAACAAGTATTATGCACGGAATGGGTATAAGCAGTAAAAAACCTACACGGCGAAGGCATAGGTAAAATTACTCTTCTTCGGCATCTTCCTTTACAATTTTATCAATGCCCACAACAAAATCCGGCTTTTCTATTCTGAATATACGAACACCGCCTGCAGCCCTGCCATGCACGCTAATGTCTTTTACCTTTACCTTTATGGACATTCCCTGGCTGGTGATGCACATAAGTTCTTCGTCTTCTTTTACGCTTACTACACCTGCAATTTCGCCGCCCCGTTCAGAAACAGTGTATATTCTCTGTCCGCCGGTGTTTCTGCCATGTGCACTAAATTCATCAAAGTTTACCCGCTTGCCGTAACCGTATTCGGTAACGATTAATATTTTTTCGTTATCTTCTACACGAATTAAACTTGCCAGCTCGTCCCCGCCTGAAATTTTCATGCCGGTAACACCACGGGCTGTTCTTCCCATTGGCCGTATCATGTTTTCATTGTAACGGAGGGCCTTACCATAGCGGCTTATCAACATCAGCTCGTCCTTACCGCCTGTTATAATTGCTGCAACCAATTTATCATCGTCATCCAGTTTGATGGCCGTAACGCCCCGTGTTTTTGCATTGCCGAATTCGGTAATGCACACTTTTTTTACCACACCACGGGCTGTCGCCATAACAATAAAGGTGTCGGAATTAACCTCTTTGCAGGCCACAATCGCTGCAATTTCTTCGTTTGGAGTCAGTTGAAGGAGCATTTTTAAGTGTTCACCTTTACTGGTTCGTGTGCCTTCGGGCAATTCGTGCACCTTCATCCAATAGGCTTTACCCAGGTTGCTTATAAAGGTGATATATTCGTGTGTGCTTGCAACAAAAACCCTGTCCACAAAATCATCTTCGGGCAATTTCGCTGCCTGTATCCCCTTGCCGCCACGGCCCTGTGCCTTGTAAGAAGTAACGGGAACCCGTTTAATGTAACCAAGGTTCGAAATAGTAATCATCATTTCTTCTTTTTTAATAAGGTCTTCAATATTGATGTTTTCTATTTCACCTGCTACAATCTCTGTGCGCCGTTCATCGCCATAACGGCTTCTCATCTCTTGTATTTCTGTTTTAATTAAGTCGCGTAGTTTCTGTGGTTCTGCCAAAAGGCCTTTCAGGTATTCAATCTGTGCAGTAATTTCTTTGAGCTCATTATCAATTTTTTCTACTTCAAGGTGGGTAATACGGGCAAGACGCATATCAACAATTGCCTGTGCCTGCGCTTCAACACGGTAGTCAATAAGTTCTTCGACAGTGCGTAAGTTTAGTTTGCCGGTAGAGGTCTCGACAAGCTCGACCTCCGCAGCGCCCCCTCCGGTGCTTGAGCCCCCTTCGGTGGTTGAGCCTGTCGAAACCACCGGCTGAAATATCTCAGCAGTGCGTGCCAGTGCAATAATAGTGTCTTTCTTTGCATTGGCAGCAGGGTAGAGGAAGCGTTCTTTCAATTGCTGCTTGGCATCATCTACATCTGCTGCTGCTTTTAGAATTGCTATTACCTCATCAATGTTGGCAAGGGTAATGACAAGGCCGTCGAGTATATTTGCACGGTCGGCAGCCTTACGCAGTTCAAACTTGGTGCGCCGTGTTACTACATCAATTCGGTGTGCAACAAAGTATTGAATTAATTCTTTTAATGTAAGGGTTTGCGGTTTTCCATCGACCAGTGCAAGGTTAATAATACTGTAGCCTAATTGTAATTGTGTTGCAGCAAATAACTGGTTAAGCACAACCTTTGTTATAGCACCTTTTTTGAGGTCTGCAATAACCCGAATGCCTTCTTTATCGCTTTCATCGTTTACATAAGTGATACCTTCAATTGCTTTATCTTTTACCAGTTCACCCATGCGGGCGGTAAGTTCTTTGGGCTTTACCCCATAGGGCAGTTCATAAAAGACCAGTGTTTCTTTGCCGGTCTTGCTTGTTTCCAGTTTAAATTTTGCACGAATTAAAATCCGTCCACGGCCGGTCATGTATGCATCGCGAATTCCCTGTCTGCCAAAAATCACACCGCCTGTAGGAAAGTCCGGGCCGGTAATATAGTGCATCAATTCTTCTATAGTAATATCAGTGTTATCAATATAGGCGCAGATAGCATCGCAGACCTCGCGTAAATTGTGTGTAGGCATCTTTGTTGCCATACCAACGGCGATACCATCACTGCCATTCACCAGCAGGTTGGGGAAGGCGCCGGGAAGGACGGTGGGCTCTTTTTCTGTTGCATCAAAGTTATCAATAAAATCAACAGTATCCTTGTGCAGGTCTTGTAGCACCTCGTCGCCGGGGCGGGAAAGCTTTGCCTCGGTGTAACGCATAGCCGCCGGAGGGTCGCCGTCAACACTACCAAAGTTTCCCTGGCCTTTTACCAAAGGATAACGGAGGCTGAAATCCTGCCCCATCCGCACTAGGGCGTCGTAAAGGGCAGCGTCGCCGTGTGGGTGGTACTTACCCATCGTCTCGCCGACAATCGTGGCGCACTTACGGGTCGTCCCGCCCGGCCGAAGCGAGAGCTGGTCCATCGAATAGAGCAGCCGCCGATGCACCGGCTTAAGCCCATCGCGCACATCAGGCAGCGCACGGGCAACAATAACGGACATTGCATAGGTAAGATAGTCGTTTTTAACTTCTTCTTCTATAGAAACAGGGATTATGCGCCCTGTATTTGATTCTTCAGGCATACTTTAAGTATAATGAAAGCGAGTTTTTTGCGCAAGGGGTTGACAGTTCTATCAAAATGATATATACTTTGGATATATACTATTTACAGGAGGTTTACTATGAGCAGTGTTGCAAAGGTATTTATGTCAGGCCGCTCGCAGGCGGTGCGGATTCCCAAGGCCTATCGCTTTAAATGTAGCGAGGTGCTTATCAAGAGAAGACCTGGTGGTATCATTATGCTAAAACCCAAAAAAAAGGAAGAAATGACTTGGACAAAGTTGGCGGAAATGGGGCCATGCCCTGATTTCGAAGTTTATCCTGATAGAAATCCACCACCTGAAAGCCATCTCTTTGATGATTGGCCTAGTGACAATGATAAACTCATGACTGAGGAAGAATTTGATAAATTTGCTAAAGAAATACTAGAGGTGATAGAATGATATATTTACTGGATACAGATATAAGTAGTTACCTTATAAAAGAAAACAACTTGTCTGTGTCAAAGAAATTTGATTTACATAGGAATCAGGAAGACCTCATTTATATTTCTTCTATCACTTTAGCAGAATTACTCTATGGTGTATATAAGAGGGATAGACAAGATATAAATAAAAAAATAACGGCGTTTTTACCACTTATACATATTAAGAACTTTAACAAAAGAGCATCTTTAGAATATGCCAAAATTCGTGTTTACCTAGAAAGTATTGGCAGGCCCATTGGTTTTCACGATATGCAAATAGCCGCTTGTGCCAAGGCCGAGGGGGCAATCATTGTTACCAATAATGAAAAGCATTTTGCCGATGTGCCCGGAGTAAAGGTTGAAAATTGGGTTGACTAATTTAATGTCAAGCGACCTGATACACCCCGCACTTGAGGTAATATGATTCGTCATAACCGACAAGGATGGGGTGGTCAGGTGACTGGCAGCGGAATTCCAATTGATAGAGGCGCTTGCCCGCATCTTTTGCGGCCTCGCTAATCATTCTTTTGAAACGATGTTCGTCCATTGCCTGGCTGCAGGAACAGGATACAAGGATGCCATTCTTACGAAGGAGCTTCATCGCCTGCAGGTTAATTTCCTTGTAGCCCCGCATTGCATCATCAAGAGTAGCACGGCCTTTGGTAAAGGCAGGCGGGTCAAGGATAATCATAGCGAACTTGTTTTTTTGTTTTTCCAATGTATGCAGTTCATCAAACACATCACCACGAATAGCAGTAATTTGACCATCAACTGCATTGAGCCTTGCATTTTCCATAAGAGCCATTAAGGCCGGCGAAGATGAATCAATGCAGGTAACAGAAAAATTATGTACATCATTGTGCAGTAATTGTGCAGCAATAGTAATACCAAAGCCCCCAGTGTTGCAACAACAATCCAAAACGGTAAATTCGTTCGCGTGGTTTGCGTGGTTCGCGGTTAATTCTAAAGCCCAGCGGGCCGCCGCAGCCCGATTAAAACGCTGGTCAAGATAATACCCGGTCTTCTGTCCGACATCAAGTTTGACAATAAACTCTAAACCATTTTCACTAATAACAATACCGCCTTCCGGTAAACTGCCCTGTAATAATTCTTCCGATGCTGCAATCCGGGGAAGGCCTTCAAGTTCACGCACCGCTGCATCTTTTTCGATGATGGCGCTTGGTTTACCGCCATTCCATTCCAGCACCTCATTAAAGGCTTCAAGAATATCGCCACGGCGTGTGTCCATACCATAAGATAAAAATTGCAGGGATAGGTAGGAATTGTGTGTCCTGCAATCGACAAAACGGTCGGCAATAAGGCCGGGAAGAAAGTCCGCCTCGGCAAAAACTATGCGGCAGGAATCTTTTGCCATATTATAACCGGCAAGAATGCGTCGGTTTATTGCTTCGGCAATGCGGTGTTTGATAAAGCCCTTATCCAGGCCGTCTTTGGAATGGCTGTAAAGCCGTGCAACTATTTTACTTTGCGGGTTTACAATGGCCCGTCCCAGGTATTTTTTTCCGGCTGCTTCTACATCGGCAACAGTTCCCGGTTCCAGGCTTTCAATAGCCGGTTCTGCAATCTGGGAATAGTATACCCAAGGCTTTCCAGCCTCTATTCGTTTTTCTTCACCTGCTTTTAAAACTATTCTTGCTATTTTTTGTGTCATGTTGACAAACCTCGTTAGTTCTTATACAATTAAAGTCTAATATAATAGAAAAAAGATGTCAATAGCAGATTTTGGGAACTATCCACGGCCTCAAATGCAGAGAAAACAATGGCAATCCCTTGACGCTGGGTGGCAATTTGCCATTAATGATGCAGAGTATCAGCCAATTACCCTGCCTTTTTCGCCTGAATCTTCGCTTTCCGGCGTCAATAAAATACTGAAGCCCGGTGATATAGGCCATTACCTGCTTCAGTTTGCTGTAAATAAAAGTAATGCTAAAAAGAATCCGGAAAAAAGGCTGCTCCTCCATTTTGGAGCAGTAGACCAGCGTTGCAAGGCCTGGTTGAATGGCCACCTGCTTACAAGCACCGAAGGTGAACAGGAACATTGCGGTGGCTATTGGCCTTTTAGTTATGATATTACCGATTATGCACACACAGGTGCTAAAAACACTAACATCCTTAAATTAGATATATGCGATGACAGCAATACAGGCATCGAAGCACACGGCAAACAATCGCTTAAAGCCGGCGGTATGTGGTATACACCCCAAAGCGGCATCTGGCAAACGGTATGGTTAGAATGGGTTCCCCAAAACTACATCGAAAGCCTTATTATAAATCCGCAGTATGATGCCGGCGCTATTGAAATTGGCCTTAACTGGGCAATTAATCAAGAAAATGGCAAGAAAGAACAGAAATATAACACATTAAACCGAATGCATTTAAGCGGAACAGCCTTCACCTGTATATTGCTGAACGATAAATCAGTTTGTGTAGAAATACTGGATGGTAAAAAGGTAATTCTAAAAAAGACAGAAGATATAAACTACTTTCGTTTTGTGCTGCCCAATTTCAAGCCTTGGTCGCCGGATAATCCATTTTTGTATACAATTAGAATTACTGTGCATACTACTACTGATATAAAAGAGGATATAATCACTAGCTATTTTGCTCTGCGTAAAGTTTCTCTTGTGTATGATGCCAATGGTCTGCCCCGTTTTGGTCTGAATAATAAGCCCCTGTTTCTTTCCGGCCTTTTAGACCAGGGCTATTGGCAAGGCGGCCTTTACACAGCCCCCAACGATGAAGCTATAATAACTGAACTTACAAAAATAAAACAGATGGGTTTTAATATGCTTCGTAAGCACATCAAAATAGAACCGCTCAAATGGTATACTTATTGTGATATACTAGGAATAATAGTATGGCAGGATTTTGTATCCCATGGCGGACAAGAGGAACCGCTCAAGACATTGATTTTGCCAAACATCGGGTTCACAAACACAAAAGACACAAAGAAACAGGATACGGGCGATTCGCCCGTAGGGGCACAGCTTGCTGTGCCCTTGAATGAGGCACAGGTAGTATTTGAAAGGGACATGCACCGAACAATCAACCTCCTCCGGAACCACCCCTGCATTGCCGTTTGGGTGCCCTTTAACGAAGGCTGGGGGCAGTTTGACTCGCTTCAGATTGCAGATGAGGTGAAGCAGCTTGACCCAAGCCGGCTTATCGACCATGCATCAGGATGGCACGACCAGGGCGGCGGCGATTTTTACAGCATCCATTTCTACAAACCCTGGAAATTTAATCTGAAGCATTTTAAGGGAGCGGCCAGTGTCAATAATCTTCCTCGTATCAAGGCGCTGACTGAGTTTGGCGGCTATTCCTGCCCGGTTACGGGACATATGCAGGCAAAAAAGGTCTATGGCTACAAGAAGTTTGAAGACTTACAAGACCTTAACCGGGCAATCAAAAAAGTATACCTCAAAGAAATTGCTCCTGCCATAAAACAGGGCCTTTCCGCCATCATCTATACCCAGGTGAGCGATGTAGAAGATGAAGTCAACGGCCTTTGGACCTACGATAGGGCAGTCACCAAGGTAAAGGCCGAAGAAATCAGGGAGATGAATGATTATCTGATTTGATGTGTATTGACTATTTCTGGAAGATTGCTTATATTATAGATATGATGACAATGCAACAAACTATTACTGTGCCCCGTGATGGGCATGTTCACCTCGATTTCACTCTGCCAAGAAGGCGGACCGTTACACAGGCTGATATATTTATCCAGATTCAGCCCAGTCTGCAAAAACTGCTCCCAAAAAACAGAAAGAACGCTATGATGATATTGATGACTTCTATGGCTGCCTCAAGAATAGCAAGGCGTTCAAAAAAGACGCTGTTCACCTTGTTCGGGAGTGGCGTGATGAATGGTAAGTTACCTGATTCAATTATTGCCGCTACTGCCATTGTTGAAGGCGCCACATTGTTCAGACGGGACGATGGACTGCTGAAAGCAAGGTATTCAGGCTTTACGGTTAAGGCGATTGGGTAGTTTCTATATTTACTACCCCGTCTGATGCGGGTGTTGCAGGGCAAAATCATTTAACTTTGAAATCATAAAAACAACCACGAATATACACGAATCGGCTTCGCCGACACGAATATTCTATGATAAGTAAGCAAAAATTCGTGTGGCCGAAGGCAACATCATAAACTTAAGCCTCAGTAGCTGGGTTT
>JAISIL010000042.1 GCA_031262035.1 Spirochaetaceae bacterium
TGGCCTTCGGCCACACGAATTTTTGCTTACTTAACATAGATTATTCGTGTCGGCGAAGCCGATTCGTGTATATTCGTGGTTGTTTTTTATGATTTCAAAGTTAAATGATTTTGCCCTGAGGGCGAAAGAGGCTCCCTTGACAAAAATGTCGAATAGCCCCTCACTCTTCCCCTACAGCATTGAAGAATACAACAATATTTTAGAAAAAAAATCATCTCTCCGCATATAGAATCAATTACAGACATTCCTTTGGCCTCAAATCCGATTTATACTTAATTACTATACTTCATTACAGGAGGTAAATGTTATGAAGAAACTATTTTTCGGATTGGCAATTCTTGCGATTGCCATGGCGTTTACAGCATGCCCTGCTGCTCAAACGGTCACTAACATCACCCAAGGCGGTGAGTTCGACGGCGTAGCCGACACAAGTCCAATAATCAAATATTGGGTTGTGCATGAGTATTACAGCGATGTAATGCGTACTACAAAGATTATTATTGACGCCGGCGTAGGGAATAAATTCAAGTCAAGTGAAGTTGCCTGGGATGCCGCTGACCACGGCTATGTAGCGAATTCTACTTATACTGAAGCTGATAATGACAACCCTGCACTGAAAGCACTTTTCTATGACGAAGATGACCCATACAACAGTTGGGAAAACGTAGAAGGTGGTGTGGCCACTCCAATTCAGACCCATTGGGATAACTGGAAAGTTGAGAATCATCGGAAGGCGCCTGAAACACCGTATCCCTATCTTAAATTAAAGTCAGCACAATTTTATATTGCTGACCCCACAAAATTAGTAGTTGACAGCCAGCAGAATCCTTCAAATGCATGGCGCCCAATTATCGAAGCCTATGTTACCAAGACAATTGATAAGATTGAAACGCTTGGTTATAGAACTCTTGATGACCGTGTGTTTGAACCTACCAACTTCTATGGCCGTATGGTAACTGGTCAGCAGCTTTCTCTGCCCCATGACGAAGAAGGGCGTTATCTGGTTCTGGAAATGCTTTCCAATCGCGGCCCGATTCCCACTATTTTAAGAACACCAGGTGCTGAATCCGGATTTAATATGGGTTCAAATTCACCCAGTTTTATGCCTTATATTGAAAAATATGAAATCACTCAATTGGGAACAATCAAGCGCTACAATCCCGATGGTGATGCCCAGACAATTGATGTAAACAATGGCTTTACCTATCAAAGACAAGATCAGTTCTACAATGCAAATGAATGGGCAGCAGGCAATATCAGCATTCTCTTCAACCTTATGAAGGCCGACAGACTCACTCTTACTAATCCAGAGAGAGGGACTGATGTTGATAGCTGGATTGATTACCGATTCTATGCGCCAGAGGTAACTGGCTGGAAGACAACTCCGTTATATGTATGGCTCCATGGCACAGATGGAACGGCCTCAACCGATGTTGATGTTCCTGATAGTTGGCAGAATGTCGGACAGGCTATTTGCACAAGCAATACAGGGGCTTTCTTGAATCCGCTTAGTCAGGAACAATACAAGTGCTTTGTTCTGGCTCCTCAGCGTTCTGGCGCGGGTAGCGGTCACAATACCTATGAGCTTAAAGAGCTTATCGATTACATTATCGCGACTAACCCTGGAATTGACCCGACCAGAATTTATGTATCAGGTCACTCAATGGGTGCTGGCGGAACATGGAGTTTAGCAACAGCATATCCGTTCTTCCTTGCTGCTATTCAGCCTGCGGCGGGTGGCGGCGGCACAGATGCGGCGTCTGTCGCTCGACAGGCATCTACACCGAGCTGGACATTTGGAATTATGCAAGACATGACAGCAAGCGGAATGCTGGGTTCATTCTATGCATTACAGGATTATGATAAAGTAACATGGAATGGAACTGGTTATACAAATGTAAAGGCAAATTATCGCCTTTCATGGTTTGACCCCTCACCGGGAAGCGGAATGGGTTATACTGGAGTAGGACCCAGCGGCACTTGGCCGGTTTGGGGCAATGGTTACAGGCATTCTTCTTTTGAACAAGCTGCTTCAGACTTGGTTCGTGTTGATGATAAGTTCAATGTAAAACAACTCAGTTCAGCAAGTGCAGATCCTGTATGGCCTACTGATTATTACGGCGTGGCTCCCCAAGATGAGGCTTATGCAGGGACATCAGCTCCTGATGATGGTATTACAAACATTGCATGGATGTTTAAACAGCGCCGCACGGACTGGTCTGATGCATCATCGACAGCCCAGCAAGCAATGTCAGTCTATGTATCTTCCCCGTATATCACAGACAGAAGGGAGTTCAACAAAGAGACTAGCGCTGTGCTTACTAATCACACCTGGACTTTGGCTGCTCCGCTTGAAACGGGCGCGTCTCTGGTAGTCTATGACGCTGCAGGAAATGATATTACTACTAACTTTACTGTCGCTGTTACCACAACAAGTATTAAGCTTACGACAGCGGACTCTTCTGATATTGTTGGTACTTATTATCTTGCGGCAAGAACAGGGAATCCGTTCGCTGGATATCAGTATAGCACCCGAGTGCCGGTATCGGTAACTAATCCCGTAACACCATTAACAGTTACCGGCTCCACGGCTATAACGGTATCACCAACTGATACCGAAGTATTTGTTGCGCTTGAAGCAGGTGATTATTCCGACTACTCCGCCGCTATTGGTGGGTGGCAGTCATGGATAAGCGCTGAAATTGATGACACAAACAATAGATTAAGAGTTTGGATAAATAATGGTGGAGCTTTTAACCCGTCTGTCAACGGAATTAACGCATCAATTAATGTTAACGTAACAAAAGCGGGATATCTACCAAAAAGTATTACATTAACCCTCACGGAAGAAGATTAATTACACAATGTTAATCACATAAAGGCCTGGGATTGGCCCGGGCCTTTATGTCAGATTAGACCGTTAAAAAAATGGAGAGCCGGTTTGCTACTAAGACCGGCTCTCTTTTTTTATGAAAAAGTATTGGCGTGGTTCGCGGTAATACCTTTGACAAAAACTCAGAATTGTCTTATGATAAAAATATGGAAACACTTAAAGTCATAAAAACTGTCCAAGAGCATCCTCTCTCTTCTTCCAAGCAACAGGCCAAGGCTATGAAACAGTTTTTTAAGAAATGGAATGGTATTAAAGATGAACCTTTAGGGGCAAAGTTTGATGAAGCTATAAGTTCCTCATGGAAATTTAACGAGGTGGACTTTTCATGACTTTTGTTCCCCGTATGCAATGCTTGAATTCTGAATACTGATGAAGACGAATACCCCCTTGACAAAATATTCACTTTAGATTATATTTAATGTATGGGATGGTCTGTCTACGGCACTAAGGAGTTTTATGAATGGTTTGAATCACTTCCGAGGGATGGTAAGCTTGAAATGGGGACAAAAGTTAACCTCTTACCAGAATTTGGACCTCATCTTAAAAGGCCGCATGCGGATACGCTTCACGAGTCGAAATTGGCAAATTTGAAAGAATTAAGGGGGCGCACCTTTTCAGGAGTTTATCGGGCGACTTTTATTTTTGATGAGAGTAGGCAGGGTATTCTTCTTATTGGTGGAAATAAAAAAGGTAAGAATCAAAAGAAGTTTTATAAGGATTTAATTAAAACATCTGAAGATTTATTTGAAAAATATGAAAATTATAAATGGAAGGAGGACGACAAATGGAAAAACAAATAGCGCATTTTGATACATCCAATTTTACATTAGCAATCCCGGAGCTTGACAGAATAATGGGGCCTGAGTTGGCTAAAAAGGCCCATGAGCGGGCGGAGAAAGAGATTTTACGACTCAAACTGAAGGAATTCCGCAAAAATCACAAAAAAACACAGGCCGATGTTACTGCATTCAAGCAATCTTCTGTGTCCAAAATTGAAAGGCGCAACGATTTTAAACTATCTACACTTGTGGAATACATGCAAAGCCTCGATATGGGCCTTGAAATTACCGCAATCCCAAAAGACGGCAGCCGACGGGAAGTAATACTGCACGTCGAATAGCCCCTCACTCTTCCCTTACAGCATTGAAGAATACAACAATATTTTGGAAAAAAAAATCATCTCTCTGTATATAAAATCAATTATGGACATTCCTTTGGCCTCAAATCCGATTTATACTCAATTACTATACTTCATGAGGAGGAAAATCTATGAAGAAATTATTTTTCGGATTGGCAATTCTTGCGATTGCCATGGCGTTTACAGCATGCCCTGCTGCTGAAACGATCACTTACATCACCGAAGGCGGTGAGTTCGACGGCGTAGCTGACACAAGTCCAGTAATCAAATATTGGGTAGTGCATGAATACTACAGCGACTCAATGCGCACCACAAAGATTATCGTTGATGCCGGCTATGGTAATACCTTCAAAGCTTCAGAATTAGCTTGGAAACCGGGTTCAGAATATGATCCCAAGGCAATTTATACCCAGGCTGATGTCGACGAAGATGGCGCCGCATTGAAAGAATTGTTCTACGATAAAAATGATCCCTATAATAGTCAAACACAAGCTACATGGGACAGTTGGACTGTTTTAAATCATCGTAAAGCTCCGCCAACACCGTATAGCAAAATCAAACTCAAGTCAACTCAGTTCTGGATCAACAATCCTACCGAGGTTTTTGTTGACAGCCAGGGTAACCCGTCGAATGCATGGCGGCCTATCATCGAAGCGTATGTAACAAAAACAATTGATAAGATTGAAACATTGGGTTACCGTACTCTTGATGATGAAGATTTTGATTATCACATGGTAAATGGCCACAGCGTTAATGGCCAGCAGCTTTCACTGCCTCACAATGAAGAAGGCCGTTACCTGGTGCTTGAAATGCTCACCAACCGCGGACCCCAGCCTGTATTTATGAGAACCCCTGGTGCAGAAGCCGGCTGGAACACATACACCTACATGACCCCGCATATTGATCAGTATACAATTAATATGTTACAGCCGATTACCCGCTACAACCCGGATGGCGTTGCTGAAACAATTGATGCATCAAAAGGTTATTCATTTGCTCCTACCCCTGATTTCTATAACAATAATGAGTGGACAAACGCCAGCATTACTATCGGCTTTAACCAGATGGAATACCGGACTGAATATGGTGGCGGTAATTTAAATTATCGTTTTTACAAGCCCAGCACCCCAATGGCTCGTGATACTGTTCCCCTTTACATCTGGCTTCACGGTATGGATGGTGGCAGGCAAAGCGGTATTCCCGAAGCCTGGCAGAATGCAGGCCATGTATTCAATGGCTTTGCAGGAACGCTGGTAAATCCACTGCATCAGGAAAAGTATCGTTCATTTGTTATGGCTCCACAGGCACATAATACAGGAGATGTTGTTCAGATTATTCAAGAACTTCTTGATGAGTTCCCTGAAATTGACGAAACCCGAATTTATGTTTCGGGCCACTCTATGGGTGGTATGGCAACATTGAATCTTATCGGTGAATATCCTGACCTTGTTGCAGCAGCAATGCCCGGGCCTGGTTCGCAATTCACAGGCGGTGGCACACCTCAACAGATTGCCAACTGGACTAACACACCGCTTTGGCAGTTTGCTATCAATGGCGATAACTATGGCATGGACCAAGGGTCTGTGACAATTTTCAATTCATTAAGGGCTACAAACTTATATTCCTGGAATGGCAGTGGGTATACCAATTATACTTCCAACAATCGCTTGAGCTACTTCAATGTGATAAGCCCCTTTGATTACACCGGGAACTATGGTGACCAGGGCACAGTTGGAACCGGCACAGAACTCCCGCCATGGGGCAAAGGCTGGTCACACTCGGCTTACGAACCAATGGCGTCAAACCTTGTTACAACAGATTCACAGTGGCAGGTAGAAAGTGCCGATGCTTATGTGAAGAATAACGACGGCAGTTCAACAGGCTTAGTATATAGCAAAACTCCTTATGGAACTGATGTTGCAGGCGACACAAACTTCGATTGGGTGTTCAAACAGCGGAGAACCGGCTATTCAATAGCCGCACGGAACATTCCTGCTGTATCCTCACCGTATATATCTGTAGCTGCAAACAGAACATTTACAGCCGAAACGTCCGCAGCTATTACAACAGCAACATTTACTCTGGATCATGCAGTTCCTGCAGGTTATACATTGGTAGTATATGATCAGGCAAATGGCGGCGTAGCATCCAGCGTAACAGCTACATTAAACGATGCAAGAGATGAACTTACATTAAATGGAACAGATCTAACTGGCCCAGCAAGTAAGATATACTATGTAGCCATTAATAATGGCACAGAGGATAGCACTCGGACGCCGCTTACAGTCAGCAAGCCCAAGACACCAGCCCTTGCTTTTGATGCAGATCAAAGTACCTCTATAACTAAAGCAACTACGACAGCTACAACAATTACCCTTGAGTTGGGAACTGCTGATTATACCGGTTATACATTTGCGGTCTACACAGTATTTGATATGTCAAGTTTTGGTGGGAGTAAGATGTATATACTCCAGAACGGTGAATCAGGAGCGATGGGGCCAACTAATAATATTACAGGTTCAGTCAGTGGCACAACACTCACGCTCACCGGTACAGCAGCTATTAGCGGCGCTTCGATGATGGGCGGACCTCAAACTTATGCAATTACAGGCACAAAGCCTGACTGCGTAGCCAGTGATTACCTCGAATTCACTGTAGGAGACCCTGCAGAATAGTTACACAATGTTAATCACATAAAGGCTTGGGATTGGCCCGGGCCTTTATGTTAGATTAGACCGTTAAAAAAATGGAGAGCCGGTTTGCTACTAAGATCGGCTCTCTTTTTTTTGTGAAAAAGTGTTGGCGTGGTTCGTGGTAAAACCTCTCACAAAGGCACGAAGAACACAAAGGAAGAAACTTTGTAGCCTTTGTGTTTTTGTGAGAGATTTATTGGATGTTATTTGTGGAAGGGTAAAGGGCTATCTATGCCGATAGACTTCGCGTCTATTACCTAACCTGACAACAAGAATTTCCAGTTGAACCTCATTTATCCTGCAAATTATTCGCATATCATCAACCCTGAAACGCCAATATCCTTTTTCATTGCCGGTTAAGCCATGCCCTCTGGAAAAAGGGTCTTCCAAGGCTGCAATCTCATCCATATAAATAAGAATTCGACTTTGTATATGCTTATCGAGTTTTGCCAGTTGTTTTACGGCAATCTCTGAGTAAATAACATTCATAATCCAAGTTGCTGCCTAACTTCAGTGGCAGTAAAGGTTTTCATATTACCTGTATCAACTTCAGAGGCAATTTTCCGGGCAAGGTAATAGTCTTCCATATCCTCTAAATATCTTTCAACAGCCTCCCTAACAAAAAATGCCTTTGTCCGTTTTGTCCGTCTGGCAAGAGCGCCAAGCCGGGCATCTTCATTATTTCTTAATTGAACGGATATCATATATTAAGTATACGCTTTTTTTCAAATATTGTCAAGGAGCCCTATTTCTCTCATCAACCTCTCACAAAGACACGAAGAACACAAAGGAAGAAACTTTGTGGCTTTTGTGTCTTTGTGTTTTTCGTTGTTAATTTCCCTCACAAAGTGCTTGACAATTTTATTTGGATAATCTATGCTTATAAATAATGATACGTTCTTTCAAACATAAAGGTAGAGAAACATGAAACAAACACGAAGACCGGTCAATCCTGGGCTTGTATTTTATGAAGATGTACTAAAACCCCTTGGTATCAGCATCAGCCAGGCAGCAGAGATGCTTGAGGTGAGCCGGTCAACCCTGGACAACTTGATTAACGGTAAAGTCGCTCTTAGCCCTTCAATGGCAATTCGTATTGCCCAAGTAAGCAACACAAGTCCTGAAAGCTGGCTTCTTATGCAAATGAAATGCAGTCTTTGGAAAGCTAGAACTACAAATATACCCAAACTAAAAAGGCTGCCTCAAAATACAATAAAGACCAGCAAAATGCTTGCATCTGCATAAAAAAACGCCCCCCCATGGGCCACATGCCTTACTGTAAAACAGCAAGACCTAGGTGCGGGGGGTCCTGTTATTATAAATATAGCATATCCAAGTATTTTTGTCAAGGGGTTTTTAAAAGAAATTTCAGCCCTGAAAACAAGACCTCTCACAAAGGCACGAAGAACACAAAGGAAGAAACTTTGTGACCTTTGTGCCTTTGTGAGAGATTTATTGGAACTAAATTCGTTCCAACTTAACCCCATAGCCAAGCGAATTGACCACATTCATAAAAGTATTGAAAGTAATCCTATCGGCATTTTTTGAACGTATTTTTTGTATTACCGTTGGCGAAACATGAGCATTCCTGGCGAGTTTCCGGACCGAGAGCTTTTCCTCTGCCATCTTTTCAAGAACAAATTCCTTCAGCAAAAACTCATTGTATTCTTTATCAAAGAGTTTTTTTTGCATCTGGTCGTCGGTAATAAATTCTTTAAAGGTCGTTTCCATAATTTTAATCGCCTATTCTCTTAGCCAAAATCAAGAATTTTCGCTTCTGCTCCGGTGTAGTTTCAAGAAAATAATCATATACATCACTACGCCCTTGTAAGTCATAATACCATTCTAAGGTGAAAGCATTACCTGTATATATTGTACAAGAATCCCTGTCCATATTGGAAGTGTATTACATTTATGATACACTGTCAAGAGGTTTCTAAAAAATATGCAAAAAAAATGAGTCCAAAAAAGTGCCTATTACAAATAGTCTCAAATACCCCCCCCCATTCGCGTGGTTAACGCATACATGCGTCAGTGGTTCGCGGTTAATCCCCTGCTTTTCGTAGTTAGGAATAATTTAAGAAGCTCACGCAAAGGCGCGGAGGGCGCGGAGTGGTTGTAACCGGCTTTATCGTATTCTTTCCAGCACCGATAGTCGAGAAGGAATATTGATATGATAGCTAACAACAACTTTGCGCCCTTTGCGCCTTTGCATGAGGTTTATTGGACGGATACATAAGAAAAAAACTTTGTGCTCTTTGTGTCTTTGTGATAGATTTATCGAATGGATACAAAAACGAATATTCTATGCATAGACTGCTTGTCTACGTAATTTTGACTTGGAAGTTTTAAAAGGATGAATTTCATGTAACTGGCTCTGAAGCAGTATTTTTTCTTTGCGAATATCATATTCATTTTGTATACCAATCCAAAATTCAATGCTATTTCCAAAATAGGCAGATAGGCGAAGCGCAGTATCTATTGTAATTCGCCGTTTTCCTTTTATAATTTGAGAAATAGCAGTTGCAGTGAGGCCGGTATCCTTTGCAACCCGATAAGTGCTTAATCCATTGGGCCGCATAAATTCTTCGGCAAGTATTTCGCCAGGCAAAATCGTCGGTATATTCATATATCCTCCTAATGATAATCGGTAATTTCTACATTAGTAGCATTACCGTTATGCCAGTTAAAACAAACACGCCATTGGTCATTTATTCTAATTGAATATTGACCTTCTCTATCACCATGTAACTTTTCAAGGTTATTTGAAGGCGGTATCTGTAAATCTTTTAAATTGAGCGACTTATGAAGCATGATAAGTTTTCGTAACGCTATCCTTTGAATATCATGAGGCAACTTTAACGAAAATATTCCTTGCCAAATCAGTTCAGTCTCTTTATCCCTAAAAGATTGTATCATCAATATAATAATAACGAATTACGATAGTATTGTCAAGCGGTATTAGAAAAAATTTAGGAAGCTCACGCAAAGGCGCGAAGAGCGCGGAGTGGTTGTAACCGGCTTTATTGTGTTCTTTCTGGCAAGGATAGTCGAGAAGGAATATTGATATGATAGCTAACAACAACTTTGCGCCCTTTGCGCCTTTGCGTGAGGTTTATTGGATGGACACGACAAGTTCGTGTGTGTTCGGGTGGTTCGTGGCAATACACCTGACAAAACAGTCATAATATGTTATAGTATATTTGAGAAAATATGGAACTTGTTCATGGAAAAGGTCAATTATGTCCTCGGGTTTTATCAGTTGAACCGACAGATGATTATCATCTTAAACTAACCTTTCGTAATGGTGAAAGGAGGCTATTTGATGCAAAACCTTTACTTCGATATAAAGTTTTTAAACCATTGACTAATATTGAATTCTTTAAAACCGTATATATTGCCAATGGCAGTATAGAATGGCCGGAAAATATAGACTATTGCCCTGATACTCTCTATCAGGAAAGTGTTCCCATGAAAATACCCTGATGAGTGGTTCGCGGTTAATCTCCCCCGCGTAAGCAGAAAAAAATACCCTTGACAGATTTCGGAAACTATGATATAATTGGTTTTAGGAGCATAAGTTTATGTCTAATCTAAAAAAAGATGTTATGGACGGCAATACAGCAGCCGCCTATATTTCGTATCCCTTTACAGAAGTAGCGGGAATTTTCCCGATAACCCCATCTTCGCCGATGGCCGAAATGGTCGACCAATGGGCGGCGGACGGCAGGAAAAATTGTTTTGGCGAGCCTGTCCGGGTTGTCGAGATGCAGAGTGAGGGAGGCGCCGCGGGCACCGTCCACGGTTCACTCCAGTCGGGTGCGCTGACCACCACATACACGGCAAGCCAGGGGCTCTTGCTGATGATTCCAAACATGTATAAGATTGCAGGCGAGTTCCTCCCCGGCGTCTTCCATGTTTCGGCGCGAACCCTTTCGGTCCATGCCCTGTCGATTTTTGGCGACCATTCAGATGTGATGGGCTGCCGAATGACCGGCTTTGCCATGCTGGCCTCGTCGTCCCCACAGGAAGTAATGGATATGGGCGCTGTTTCCCACCTTTCGGCGATAAAAGGAAGCCTCCCCTTCCTCCATTTCTTTGACGGTTTCCGCACCAGCCATGAATTGCAGAAGATTGATATTCTTGATTACGATGCTATGAGCAAGCTGATTGACCGTGAGGCCCTTGCTGCCTTCCGGAAAAAGGCCAACAACCCTGAACACCCCTTCACACGGGGCACCACGGTTAACCCCGATATTTTCTTCCAGACAAGAGAAGCCGGTAATGATTATTTTGAAAAACTCCCCGGTATAGTGCTCCATTATATGGAAGAAATTAACAAGATTACCGGCCGGGATTACAAACTGTTCAATTATTATGGCGCTCCCGATGCAGAAGATGTGATTATTGCGATGGCCTCTGTTTGCGATACGGCAAGGGAGGTTGTAGAAGCCCTTTGCGCACAGGGAAAGAAGGTCGGCCTCGTGCAGGTGCACCTTTACCGGCCCTTTAGTGCAGAACATTTTTTGGCGGCCCTGCCCAAAACGACCAAACGCATAGCCTGCCTTGACCGGACAAAAGAACCGGGGGGCATGGGGGAGCCTTTGTATCAGGATGTGGTGAATGTTTTAAGCTCACGCAAAGCCGCAAAGGCGCAAAGTATCGAGGTGGTTGGAGGTAGATATGGCCTTTCGTCCAAGGATACGACGCCTGAGCAGATAGCAGCGGTGTTTAAAAACCTTGCCGTAGGTGCCGGGTCATCCGGCATTCCCAAGAATAATTTCACCATTGGTATTAATGATGATGTATATCACTCATCGCTTGAACCTGTGAAACTTGGCGCCTTTGCGCCTTTGCGTGAGGTTAAATCCTTCAAAATATGGGGATTAGGAAGTGACGGAACGGTTGGGGCGAATAAGAATTCTATCAAGATTATTGGTGAGAATACTGATTTTTATACCCAGTGTTACTTTGTTTATGACTCGAAGAAGTCGGGCGGGTTGACACAATCGCATTTGCGCATTAGTCCCAAGCCGATTTTGTCGACATACCTCGTGACAGAGGCCGAGTTTGTCGCCTGCCACACCCAGGCCTATGTCGATAAATACAATATGACACGGGATTTAAAAGAAGGCGGCATCTTCTTGCTCAATTGCCGCTGGCAAACGGCAGAAGAATTAGACAAGGCCCTTCCGGCAGAGATGAAAAAAGGTTTGGCCGACAAAAAGGCCCAATTGTATGTGATTAATGCCATTGATATAGCCCGTGATTTAGGCCTGGGGAACCGGACCAACACGGTCTTGCAGGCAGCCTTCTTTAAACTCACCAACATCATTCCGATAGACCTTGCCGTTAAAGAAATGAAGGATTTTAACCATAAATCCTATTTCATTAAAAGAGGCCAGGCCGTTGTAGACATGAACAACAAGGCCGTAGATGCAGGGCTGGAAAATCTGGTGAAGATAGAGATACCGGCGGCATGGGCCGCTGGTAGGGGCGTTGCGCGCAACGCCCCTGTGGATGCATCCCGTGCTGTACCACCCTTCATCACCGATATAGTCGATGTAATGAACCGCCAAGAGGGGGATGACCTCCCTGTGTCTGTGCTGAAAAAATATGGCACTGCCGATGGTTCATGGCCGGCGGGGACAAGCCAGTATGAAAAGCGGGGTGTGGCTGTTGATGTGCCTGAATGGATTCCCGAAAATTGTATTCAGTGTAACCGCTGTTCCTATGTCTGTCCCCATGCGGCCATTCGCCCGGTTCTTATGAACGAGGCTGAACAAAAGGCTGCTCCGGAAGGGTTTGTATCGAAAAAGGCTATCGGTTTGCCCAAAACGGCAGACGGAAACGCACCGGAATATGCCTTCCGCATGCAGGTTTCGCCAATGGATTGTATGGGTTGCGGCTCCTGTGCCCTGCTTTGCCCGGCAAAAGAAAAAGCGCTGGTGATGAAGCCATTTGAAACACAGACAAAAGAAGCGGATAATTGGATGTATGCTGTGGATAAGGTGACAATCAAAAAAGACGCCTTCTCTTCGAAGAATGTAAAATTAAGCCAGTTTTCCAAGCCTTATTTTGAGTTCTCGGGCGCCTGTGCCGGGTGTGCGGAAACACCTTACATAAAACTCGTGACCCAATTGTTTGGCCGCAAGGCATACATTACCAATGCATCAGGCTGTTCGTCGGCATACGGTGGGTCAACACCTTCGAGCCCCTACACAGTAGACAAGCAAGGCCATGGCCCCACCTGGGCGATGTCATTGTTCGAAGACAATGCCGAGTATGCCTACGGTTTCTTCCTGGGACACGAGGCTATAAAGGAAGAACTGGTCGGTAAAATCAAGACGCTGGCCGAAGCGGGGGTGGCAAAGGCGGAATGTGAGGCGTATTTGGCCGTCAAGGACGATTTTGACCAATCCGATGCGGCGACGGAGGCATTGCTCCATGCCCTATCTAGCCCCCCCCCAGCCCCCCCCGCAAGCGGGAGGGGAGATGATATTTCCTATATCCTCGCCCACCGGGAATATCTTACCAAAAAATCCGTCTGGGCATTTGGTGGGGACGGCTGGGCTTATGATATTGGCTATGGCGGGTTGGACCATGTGTTGGCGTCGGGGCATGATGTGAATGTGCTGGTGTTGGATACCGAAGTCTATAGCAACACCGGCGGGCAGGCTTCCAAGGCGACACCGACGGGGGCTGCTGCAAAGTTTGCCGCCGCAGGGAAGCCGGTAAAAAAGAAGGACTTAGGTCTTATGGCAATGAGTTACGGCTACATCTATGTGGCGCAGGTTGCCATGGGGGCCGACTATGAGCAGACCTTAAAGGCCTTGCGGGAAGCGGAAAGTTATCCGGGGCCTTCGATTGTCATCTGCTACTGCCCCTGCATTGAACACGGCCTGAAACGCGGGCAGGGAAAGAGTATGGAAGAGATGAAGGCAGCCGTTGAGGACGGTTACTGGCACCTCTACCGCTATGACCCACGCTTGGCAGAAGAAGGGAAGAACCCCTTCCAGTTGGACTCCAAACCGCCCACCGGCAGTGTGCTTGAGTTTATGAAGGGCGAAAGCCGCTTTAATTCATTGGCCTTGGCCCACCCTGACCGTGCAAAAGCCCTTTTTGCCAAGGCAGAAAAGGATGCGGCAGAAAGATATAAAAAATATCTTGACTTATCCGGAAAGCTGTGATATAATGGATGAGGTTTTAAAAAGGAAGGTTAAAAAGTGAACAAACCGACTATGGTGTGGGGCGTTGCCCTGAATCTGTAGCGGTCATTTAAAAAAAGGAGCATTCTATGGATGCAACTGAATTGGCAAATGATCCAAAAGCCAGTGGAAGATTTTCGAACATAATCTTCATCGGTTTCATGGTCTTTGCAACTTTCTTTGGCGCCGGAAACATGATTTTCCCGGCCTACTTAGGCGTAGTCGGCGGCTCGCAGTGGCTGAGCGGCCTTGTCGCCTTCGTTCTTGCAGATGCTGTGCTTGGCGTATTAGCCCTTGCAGCTTCGGCAAAGTTCCCGCACACGGTTATGGGAACTTATTACCGTGCAGGTTTTAAGTTCATGGTCATTTGGGGCGGCATCGGTATCTTTATCGGTTCTGTTATTGCGGTTATTCCCCGCACCGGCCTTGTCACATTTGAATCAGGTATCGGGCCTATTGCAAACCTGATTACCGGTTCAAAAGGTCTCCCCGGAGCAGGCTTATTCGTTCCCTTCTACATCATTTATTACGGTCTGGCACTGTTCTGTGTCATTAACCCCACCAAGATTATCGATGTTCTCGGCAAGTTTCTTACCCCCACTCTCATCATCATTCTTTTCATTCTGTATATCATGGGTTATGTTGCAGGCGGCACCGGCGTGCGTGAGGGGCCAATCCCCGAATTAGTCGCCGCTTATAATGGAAGCGTATTCGGCATGGGCTTAAGCGAAGGGTATCAGACTATGGACTCCTTCACCGGGGCTCTTTTTGGCCTGGTTATCATTAATGCTCTTGCCGCAAAAGGTTACTCAAAAGCATCTGAACAACAAAAGATGATTTACGAATCGGGCGTTGTTGCAACAATTGCCTGCTTTGTTCTGTATCTTGGCCTTACCGGCCTTGG
>JAISIL010000047.1 GCA_031262035.1 Spirochaetaceae bacterium
TGGCCTTCGGCCACACGAATTTTTGCTTACTTAACATAGATTATTCGTGTCGGCGAAGCCGATTCGTGTATATTCGTGGTTGTTTTTTATGATTTCAAAGTTAAATGATTTTGCCCTGAAAGCACGCAAAGCGTGCTGGACAAAAAATTTATGGTATGATACAATAAGGAGGTATGCAAAAAGTGAGGCAAAAAGTTTGTGGTTTTCTCTTTCTGTTCTGTAGTTTTGCCGGAACAGCAGCCCTTCCAGCCCAGACGCCTCCAGCTATGCCATCTTTAAGGCTTAACGCCACTCTCGAAAGCTATTCCCTGGGCGCCTATTCTATGATAGCCGAAGACAAAAGCCGTTCCTGGACGATAGAGGAGCTTGTAGCCGGAGAGCACGACGCTTCTTTCCATCCCAGCACGAGTGCAACGCCGAGCTTCGGCTTTACACGCTCCGCCTGGTGGCTCAAAGTGCATGTTTTTAACGATGGTCTGGCCGACCCGCTTATCCTTAATATACTGCCTGCCTACACAGACTATCTGGATGTCTACCTGGTTCCCGACACGGCCATTGCACCCCTCCCCCAACCCCTCCCGCAAGGGGAGGGGAGTAAAGAAGAAGGCCGCGGGAGTAAAGTGAACTCCTCCCCCCTTGCGGGGGAGGTCGGGAGGGGGGTACTCGCCTGGCACACCGGCGAGTTCAGGCCTGTGTCTACGCGGGATATAAAGAGCGGGAACTTTGTATTTGCTCTGGGCGACGCCCTGGCGCCCGGAAAGGGGGCAACGCTCTACTTCAGACTGGAGGCTACCGACTCGCTGGGTTTCTATGGCACACTGGAAACCTTCAGGCTCTACGCCGACGAAGCGCCGACCGATACTTTATGGCGCGGTTTATATATAGGCGCCCTCTTAATATTTGTTATCTATTTACTTATTCTTTATTTTGCCAGGAGCGATACGGCCTATCTTTTCTTCGCACTTTACTTCTTTGCCCATATCCTCTACCAACTGATGAATAGCGGGCTGGGGCTGGTGTATGTCTGGAAGGACAATCTCTTCTTGCACAGATTTGCTGACTATTCCGGCTATCTTATACCGATATTCATCTTTTTATTTGGCGGAAAGTATCTTCACCTGAAAAATAGAGCGCGCCTTTTAAATAATATCTTATGCGCCTTCCTGGTCGCCCTCTATGTCTTTTCCGTATTGGTATCTCCCGGATGGGGTTTTAAGCTTCTAAACATAATCGGCTTCCCCATCCTGGGATACTATTTAGCGTTTCTCATATATGCGATAGCAAAGAAATGGGAAAACAGCCTCACCTGCCTCGTCATCTGGATTTCCTCGGTAATTCCCAACACGATACGGGTGCTGGACAACCTTGATATTGTAAACATGGGAATCGCTGCTGAGTATGCCTCGGAGTTCGTTCTACTCATCCAGATACTTCTTGGGTCGGTATTTCTCTCAGTCAATTACCGCAAGGAGTTTGTAAAAATGGCAAATGAGCAGGCAGAAAGCGAGGCCCAGAGGCGCTTCCTCGGCACCATGAACCACGAACTCCGTATGCCCATAAGCGTGATGCTGGGCATGAACGAGATGATAACACGCAGCACCAAAGACGCCGAACTCAAGCGCTACGCTGAAACTTCCACGGCAGCCGGCACCACACTCATCGGCATGGTAAACGATATGCTCGATTTGAATCGCATCTCCGCCGGAAGATTCGAGATTACCGAAGCGCCCTACTCCACTGCCGAATTGACCCAGCGCCTGAAGGAGACCGGCAAGGCGTTCTGCGCCCGCTATGGCGGCAAAAACATTGACTTTAACGTGCAGGCCGAAAACCTGGAGCCCGTCCTGAAAGGAGACGTGCAACGCATCAGGCAAATTGCTACCAATTTGCTGAGCAATGCATTCAAGTATACTAAAGAGGGAAGCGTTACACGGAGCAGTACTTCGGTGGTCGAGCCTGTCGAGACCACCTCACAACGCCAGGCTGGTGGTCTCGACAAGCTCGACCACCGTAGGCTCTTTATCTCCGTATCCGATACCGGCGGCGGCATTAAAAAAGAAGACATAGAAAAATTATTTGAACCTTTTTACCGGGTCCACGAGGAAAAAGACTCAAGCCCTGTCGAAGGAGCAGGCCTGGGGCTTGCCATCGCAAAAGAGTTTGCCGCCGCAATGAACGGGAACATCAGTGTGAAGAGCAAATTGGGCTCAGGCTCGGTGTTTACCCTGGAATTGCCGCAGGAGCTTGCCTCCCCCTCGGAACTTCCGGATATTTCTCCGGAAGACGGCTTCTTATACACTGCCCCGAACGCCCGCATATTGGTGGTGGACGATTCCCATGAAAACCTCCAATTGATGCAGTTGCTCCTCTTGCGGATAAAAAGCCGGATTGACACCGCCTCAAGTGGAAAGGAAGCTCTGGAGAAGGTCAAAACATCAGCCTATGACCTTATATTCCTGGATTACATGATGCCCGGTATGGACGGCCTTGAAACATTCAATGCCTTCAAGAAGATAACAGGCTTCGCGACCCCAGTGATAGCGTTCACCGGCGAAGCGCAGAAGGAAACACGCGATATGCTGATGAATGCGGGCTTTTCCGATTACCTCGTAAAGCCTGTCGCCCCGCAGGACCTGGAAGATGCAATCCGAAAGCGGCTGCCGCCTGAACTGGTGGAAACGCGGGGAGGGGGAAGCGGCGGCGAGACAATTCCGCCCGGGCTTGAAGCGGCGCTTGATAAACATGGGGTATCGCTGAAAGATGCTCTGGAATACAACAATGACAGCCTTGAACTGGTACACCGAACGGCGGAAATTCTGGTGCAAAGTTATGATAAACGAAAGGGCGAAATGGCAGAATTGATAGCGCAGGGCAACTGGGAGGGCTTGCGTTACCTGGCCCACAGCCTAAAGTCTACCCTGCGCAGCATCGGCGCCATAAATGCCGCCGATACCGCCAAGCGCCTGGAATTGTATTGCAAGAAATCGGTGGTCGAGCCTGTCGAGACCACCAGCGCGGCTTTAATCAAAAACACCGCCGCACTTTTATTTACCGAATGGGAGGATGCCATAAATGGATACCGTATTAATAATTGACGACGACGCTGATTTTCGCGCGATTACCACCGCAATTCTTGAGGGTAAGTACCAGGTAATACCTGCTGCTTCCGGCCTTGAGGCCATCAGCTTACTGAAAAACGGTCTGGACCCGGACTGCATCCTCCTCGATGTATCCATGCCCGGCATGAACGGCTATGAAACCCTGCAGCGTATCTTCGAACTCCCCGTCAGCGCCGGCACCCCGATTATCTTCCTCACCGGCAGTGAGGATGCGGAGGAGGCCGAACTGCACGGCCTGGAACTGGGCGCTATGGACTACCTCCGCAAACCCATCGCAGCAAGCATACTCCTCAAGCGGCTGGAAATATACACCAGGCATGGAAAAGACCTTAAGCCCATCTACCGGGAAAAGCAAAGCAGAAAAAAACCTGTTTTATACGAAAAACTCACCGACTGGGAACTGGACATTGCGCGTCTTGCGCAACAGCGCTTTGCCACAAAAGAAATCGCCGTCCGCCTTAGCACCACCCCCGGCACCATCCAAACCGCCCTTTATGTTATCTACCAAAAACTCGACATTCACTTCAGGAGCCAACTCGAAGAATTGGACTTGTAGAAAATTCGCTTGACAACCACGGTAAAATATCTTATACTAGAGGAAGCACTTACATATTAAATAGGATAAGTAAATGAATAAAAAAGCATTTTTCGTCTGTTTGAGTCTCCTCTGTCTTTCGGTTTTGCATGCCCAGAATACGAAGGAAATATTACTTAATACTTATCAAAATAAGTTGATTCATAATTATGGGGAACTCCTGGAATTCCGGGGGAGAACTTCTCTCGGTTTTACCATGCCAATAATAGGCGCTGTAGGGCAGTATACCGATTCAAAAGCGGCTTATGCCTCTTATAGGTCTAATAGAACTTGGACTGATATATTAGCTATAAGTGGTGGTGTGTTACTGGGCAGCGGAACAAGCCTGGCTCTCACCGGAGGCTTCATAACTTTGTTTACTTTTGGCTATGTAGATATGTTCTCGGACCCCGCTTTTTTGGGCTGGTCATACGGGCTTATGGGAGGCGGATTACTACTTGGCGGGCTTAGCTTTATTCCGGCTTATAATGCTATTCAGCAGAGAGAATTGAGTATTTATTTGTATAATCAGTATGTTTTAAGTGATTTACAGGTCGAGGGTTTTACTGAATACTATAACACTGTATTATTTCATGATGATATATGGGGGCCACCTCTGTATACCGGGCTTTCAAGCATACAAAAAGAATTGCTGTCAACTTACCCCGATTCAAAGACTAATCTTGTTGCGTATCAAAAAGCCCTTCCCTGGACGCGGGTTTGCGGCTGGCTGGGAATGGCCCTTATGTTTGCCGGCGGTTTGTCAGCAGCTTATCTGCCCGAGACTATCAATGAAAGAACACGAGACTATATAATGGAAGGAATGATGTATTCAGGCGCCGGTTTTCTTGGAATCAGCGCCCTTATAAACTACACAAGCATATTCCCAAAATTACGGGCAAGTGTCCATGCTTACAACAGGCATAAGATAGAAGAGTTTCAGTCTACAACTCGTTGAAAAAATGCTTCAGCATGCGTTTCATGGCGGCGTCCCAGAAGATCCAGTCGTGGATGCCGGGCCATTCTTCCCAGAACACATCGTAGCCGCCTTTAATAAGGGCGTCCCGGCAATCAATATCTACCTTGTAGAGAAAGTCCTCGGTGCCGCAGGCCATGTAGATGCGGGGTTTATCCTTCACCTCTTTGTTTTTTGGGGCAAGGGCCAGTATGTCATAATCTTCGCTAATCCTTCCCTCGCTGCCGAAGGTGGCGTATAAGTCCATCTTCATTGAGGGAAGCTGTGCCAGCATTTCTGGGCTATAGACCGTGTTCAGGTCGCCTGCTGCGGAAAAGGCCGCCACGGTGCCAAAGACATGGGGAAACTTCATTGCCCCATAGAGCGCTCCGAAGCCGCCCATAGAAAGGCCGGCAAGTATCATATCTTCCCGTGCGTCTGAGGTGCCGAACATATCGTGGCAGATTTTGGGGAGTTCTTCGAAAATATAGGACTCGTAAGCCAGGCCAATTTTCTGGTTCATATAGAAACTCCGGCCGCCTTCGGGCATAATGACATCAATATCATAGGCATTGGCGTAAGAGAGAATCATTGAACGATGCCCCCAAGCGGTGTGATTATTGCCGATGCCATGAAGAAGAATCATCGTCTTCCGCTTGCCACCGCGCTTCCGGCCTTCTTTGGGCACCGGGGCTGTGATATCATTCAAACCCCGGTGATACATACAATCCTGGGGAAGAATCACCGTAAGCCCGGTATCCATTCCCAGGTTACTCGAATAAACTGTTCCATCAAAATAAGACATTTTTTCCTCCTGATTACTGATTTTAGTGATGCTCTATTATAACACAGCTTGGGTAATTTGGCAAGAAGGCTGGAAAGCTGCAGGGCAAAATCATTTAACTTTATAGTAACCACGAATAACACAAATGATATTGCCTACGGCAAATCACACGAATTTTTGCTTACTTAACATAGATTATTCGTGTCGGCGAAGCCGATTCGTGTATATTCGTGGTTGTTTTTTATGATTTCAAAGTTAAATGATTTTGCCCTGGGAAAGCTGCAAATGGCCTTGCAAAAAAATATGATTTATACTATACTCTATATGGATGGCATTTTTTGACGCAATTAGCCAGTATATTCATTTCTACCCGCTGGCTGCTTTTATTTGTCTGTTTGTAGCCGGTTTTTGTCTTCCCCTTCCTATTTCAGAGGATTTACTGATTGTTGCAGGGAGTCAGGTGTGTCGCAGCGACCACTCGCTCCTTGTTCCCAGCCTGATTGCCCTGTATGTAGGGATTGTGGTAAGCGACCATATCGCTTTTTTAATGGGCCATTTAATCCGGCTGGGGGTGCTGAAAGTCAATTTCTTGCATAAGATTCTTGAACGAAAAAGCGCCCAAACCGTTCATCGTTACCTCGAAAAATACGGTATTTTGACCTTTATTGTCTGCCGTTTTATCCCCTTTGGCGTCCGGAATATCCTTTTTCTTACTTCCGGTGTTATCAATCTTGAACTGAAACGCTTTACCCTCTACGATATTCCCGCGGCCTTTATCAGCATGAATACCCTCTTTTTTATCTCATTTTTTCTTGGCAAACAGATAGCAGGATAAAAGATATTTTCAAAATCTTTTTGAAATATTTCCCCCGCCGCTTGACTTTTGGCAAAAGCATGGTATAATAAGATATGCTCTAAATGTATTGCACCACGGTAAATACAATAAGGAGGTGTTTTTATGCCTATTACCAGTGAAGAAATTACTTCTTTAAAGAAGACGGCGAAGGAACTCCGCACCACGATGATGGACATTGTCCTCTGGTCGGGCGGGGCGCATATCGGCGGTTCGTTTTCCTGCACGGAAATCCTTACTATTCTCTACTTTAAGTATCTGAATATCAATCCGAAAGAGCCGCAGTGGGCCGACCGGGACCGTTTTGTCCTTTCCAAAGGGCATGCGGCGACGGGCTACATCCCCACCCTGCAAAAAAAGGGCTTCTTCCCCTACGATGAACTCAAGTCTTTTAACCATTTCGGTTCTCCCTTTGCCATGCACCCGGACAGCAACAAGGTTGTCGGCTGCGATGTTTCGGCGGGAAGCCTGGGACACGGGCTTGCTATGTCGGCGGGCCTCGGTATTGGGGCACGGTATCAGAAGAAGGGCTGGAAAACCGTGTGCCTTATGGGCGACGGCGAATGCAGCGAAGGTTCTGTTTGGGAAGCGGCCATGACCGTTGCCCACAAGAAGGTGAACAATGTCATTTCCATTGTCGACCGCAACAAACTGATGATAGACGGCAACACCGAAGACATCGTGGGCCTTGAACCCTTTGCCGACAAGTGGCGTGCCTTTGGTTTTGATGTCCACGAGGTAGACGGCCATAATTACCGGCAGTTATCCGAGGCCCTGGACGCCGGTTGGGCAGCGGCAGGCTCCGACGGCCAGCCGAAAGAAGGCGCCAAACCGGTGCTGATTCTTGCCAATACAGTAAAAGGCAAGGGCGTCGACTTTATGGAAGGCAATGTCAAGTGGCACTACGGCTCTGCGGACAGCACAACGGTGGCACAGGCCAAAGAATCAATCGAAAAGTCTGATATAGGGGGTAACTAAGATGGCAGAAATTGTAACAGGAACTACCTGGAATGCTTATGATGCGGCTACGATGACGCCGCGTGAAATATACGGGCGCACCCTGATGGAACTTGCCAAAACGCACCCGGAGATTGTCGCCGTGGTTGCCGATATGGAAAAATCCACCTCGATTTCGCCCTTTTCAGCGGCCTACCCCGAGCGCTTTTTCAATGTGGGCATTGCCGAGCAGGATATGGTTGGCGTTTGTGCCGGGCTTGCAAAATCGGGACTGATGCCGTTTTGCAGCACCATGGGCATTTTTATGTGCATGCGCGCCGGTGAGCAACTCCGCACCGATGTTGCCTATCAGAATTTGCCGGTGCGTTTTATCGCAACCCATTCGGGCATCTCATTTGGACAGGCAGGAACGACTCACCACTGCACAGAAGATTTTTCTATTATAAAGGCCATTCCCAACATGACCCTCGTTTGCCCGGCTGACGGCACGGAGACGAGCATGGCGGTGCGGGCTTCTCTCAACCTGCCGGGGCCGATGTATATCCGTATAGGCCGTGGGTTTGAGCCGCCGGTTTATGACAACGAAGCTGAATGTAAATTCGAGATTGGCAAGGGCCACCAGATGACAGAGGGCACCGACCTGACCATCATCACCTGCGGCATCGGCGTGCGGCAGAGTATCAATGCAGCAAAAACATTGAAGGAACAGGATGGCCTGAGCATCAGGGTGATTAATATGCACACGATAAAGCCCATTGATAAGGACATTATCATAAAGGCCCTGACAGAGACACGGCGGATACTGACTATCGAAGAGCACAATGTGATTGGCGGCCTCGGTGATTCCGTGGCGAGCGTCATTGCAGAAAGCGGCAAAGGATGCGCCTTCCGCAAACACGGCCTCTACGACACATTCGCTACGATAGGTTATGCAGAAGATTTGTATTCCTACTACAAACTGGACGCCAACGGTATTGTCGATGTCGTCCGTGAATTCATGGGCAAGGAATATGAGCCTGATGAAGATTGGGCGGATGAATAAAACCACGAATGACACGAATCCGCCTTCGGCGGACACGAATGTTTTTATTCGTGTAGGCCGTTAGGCCATTCGTGTTATTCGTGGTTTAAAATAGGAGATAATATTATGAGCGCTAGTTCACAAGATATAATGACCGCCAAACTCTTTTTCAACGCGGCCTTCCCCACAATGCAGGTGGTGTTGGATGACGACCCTAAAATGAAGGCGATGTTTGCCAATGTGAAAGGGGTGGTGCAGATTGGGGCAAAGGATGCAGGCGGTGTCGAACCTTTTTTGTCCTGCCATCTGGTATTTAACAAGGGCGAGTTTAAGGTTGTTCAGGGGCCTGCATCGGAAGGCACAGATGGGTCGGCCGATATTGAACTGACCTTTGGCACAGTTGCCAAGATGAATACCATGTTCCGCGGCGGTGCAGCCCTGCCTGCTATTAAGGGCTTGGGTCACCTGGGCCTTTTAATCAAGGTGTTGCAACTTCTGCTTTCGCTGATGATAATGATGCCCAATAAACGGCCAACGGATTATGTGCACCAAAAATTAAAGGTAAAGATGAGCCTTTATATGATAACCCGTGCATTGAGCCAATACAATAAAATCAGCAAAGAACGGCCCGACATTGGGGACGCCTCAATGGTAGAATGGTGCAAAAGGCAGCCGGATAGGATTTATCAGTTTATAATTGATGCCCCCCAGGTGGTTTCAACAAGCTCAACCACCGCATCGCCACCCTCGGTGGTTGAGCCTGTCGAAACCACCCAAACCACTCCTCCCGATATAGCCTGCTACCTGCGTGTTGCGGCGGGGCAGACGAAGTCGGGGCATGGGGTGTATACAAGGCGCACTCCATTTGTGCTCTTTCACTTTTTCAGTGTCGAAGGGGCAATGAAGGTGCTGCTTAAAGAAGTGGCCTTTGTCGCAGGTGTTGAACAGCACTGTGTCGAAATAGTCGGCTCCCCTGAGTATGCCATGTATCTGAATGACTACATGTCGGTGCTACAGGGAATGCTCACCTAAAGGTCTACTTAAAGGTTCACCTAAACAAAATACCATGCAAGGCCTCGTGCCAGATAGGGGTTGAAAAACTTCATATTATGTTCTCCGGGGCCTTCTTCGTATTTATGCTCAATACCCAGTTTCTCAAGGTGCCTGTGCATATCGCGGTTTGGTTCCAAAAGAAAATCCTCTGTTCCACAGGCCATGTAGATTTTCGGAATCCGCTTATTCCCCTTAAGCAGTTTTTCTGCCAAAGCCTTTGGGTCATTGTCGCTTCCCAAAAGTTTTTCGGGCGAGCCAAAAGTGTGTGCATAGTAATCATAACTGGCAACAGGGTTCCCTTCCCCTGCCTTCATTTTTGAAACCTCATCGGTAATAAGCGCAGAGGACATTGCCATAATGCCGCCAAATACCTCATTGTAATAAAGGCCGTTACGAATTGCACCAAAACCGCCCATTGAAAGGCCGCCAATCAATGTGTCTTCCCGTTTGTCCGAAAGGGGAAAGGCCCGGCGGGTCCAGCTGATAAGTTCCTCGCCAATATATTTTGCATAGTAGGCTTCCCGTTTTGCATCATCCAGATAGAAACTGTTTTCTATTGAAGGCAGAATGATTGCCATGTTGTAGGTATGAGCATATTCTTCAATAGTGCTTCCTAAAAACCATTCCCACTGGTCATTTGTGTATCCATGCAAAAGGTAAAGTGTCCTAAACTTTTCAGGAATTTTCTCGCCCTCTGTAAGGATTTTGTCCAATGGAACAATTGCAGCAAAAGAAACAGTCCGCTTTAATGCAGCCGAACGAAACCGAATTGTCATAAGTGCCATAATTAAAATCTCCTATATAAGAATCATACATCGTATTAGGAAAAAAGTCAACAGAATAGTATATTAATTATTTGCTTGATTAGTTGGCTGATAGATAAATCTCTCACAAAGGCACAAAGGCCACAAAGTTTCTTTCTTTGTGTTCTTCGTGCCTTTGTGAGAGGTCTTAATCCCAGGGGCCGCTGCGGTAGGCGGTGGTGTCCCCGGGGTTGCCCAACTGGGGAATTCTTCGGCTGATACCCTTGACTTTTCCGGATAAATATATTAGATTATCAGTATGGATAATGACAAACAACCTGAACAGACAATAGAACGCCTCAATCCCCTGAATGATTTTGCCTTTCAGAAGGCTATGGGTGAAAAAGGTGATGAACCTCAGCTTATCTCTTTCCTCAATGCCGTTTTGGAACGGACAGGCAGAAATCGCATTACTCAAGTTTCTATAGCTGACAATAAGGAAATTCCCGCCGAAACGGCAGGCGGCAAGCTTACAAGGCTGGATGTTCTTGCAACCTTAGAAGACGGTGCAAAGGTCAATATTGAGGTTCAGAACAGGGACGAGTTCAACATGGAAAAGCGCAGTCCTTACCACTGGGCCTTGAAATATACGAGGGATTTCCGGCAGGGGCAGGATTATGCGGAACTGGTTCCTGTTATCTGCATCAACATACTTGATTTTGGCTTTATTGATAAGATTGATGATTTTCACACGAGTTTTCACATAAGGGAAGACCAGCATCCTGATATAATGCTAAGCGATGTGTTTGAAATTCATTATCTGGATATGGTGAAATTCAGGAAATTACTGAAAGATAAAAGCGGGAAGGGCTATAACAAAAACAATCCCTTACACAGGTGGCTTGCATTCTTGAATGAAAATAGTCCTGAAGAAATAATAGAGGAGGTACTTAGAATGGATCCGGCACTTAAATACTATGAATCGAAGATGGATGAGATACGGCGAGACCCCGCTATGATGCGCGCCTATGATAACTACGCAAAGACTCTCTCCGACTGGACAAGCAGCATCAATGGAGCGGAAAGAAGAGGTATCGCCATTGGCGAGCAGCGCGG
>JAISIL010000048.1 GCA_031262035.1 Spirochaetaceae bacterium
TGGCCTTCGGCCACACGAATTTTTACTTACTTATCATAGAATATTCGTGTCGGCGAAGCCGATTCGTGTATATTCGTGGTTGTTTTTTATGATTTCAAAGTTAAATGATTTTGCCCTGCTTGGATTTTTCTGCCCTTTTTAGCCCTTGCAAAAAAAACTGAGAAGTGCTATAATAAGAGATATTGTATTTAAATTGGAAATAGAGCAAAATATAGTAGTATGATGTTATCGTATGCGTTTAATTCAATCTTCGGCTCAGTGCTTGTGCTGCTGCTTATTGGAGCGGATTATCTGCGCCGCTGGACATATGACCGCCTGCAAAGATACCTCTTTCTTACTGTTATAGGCTGTTCTATTGTTGCCCTGTTTGCCGACGCCGCCTGGGTTTTGCTGGAAGACCACCCGGGGATGGCTATAACAGTAGGGCTTTACATTGCGCTGACCCTTTATTACCTTACAACGGCGGCTTCTTACTATGTTGTTCTTCTTTTTATCGATTATTTTGTCTGCAGAAACATAAAACGCCTTAAAATTATTGCTATTATCGCTATTGTTCTGAATAGTATCAACCTGATTCTTCTTATTATCAATATTTGGGAGCCTATTTACTTTGATATTGGGAAATATAATGAGTTTGAACGGGCCGATTTCTACAGTATTCGCCTTGTTCTTGCCTTTTTTCCTGTTTTTGGCGGCTTTTTGGACATTGCGGTATCCCCAAAGGGCCTTCGAAGGCTGCATATATCATTTTTTCTCTTATTTATCCTGCTTACTTCGGCCGGGGCCATTGCCGATATTATCTTCGACGGCTACCTTTTGCTCTGGCCGCTTTTCACTGCGGCCATGCTTTTTTCGTATTTCTTTATCATTCGCCGGGAAACACGAACCGACCCCCTTACCGGGCTTGAAAACCGCTACAGTTTTAACGAATTTATTAATCATTTAGAGGAAAAAGAGCAGATACTAAAGCAAAAGAACGAAAAAAGGGCTCGTAATTGGACAATAACCATGATTGACATGGATAATTTTAAAGAAATCAATGATACCCTTGGCCATTCCTTCGGCGATATTGCCCTGCAGGATATGGCAAAGATTATTCGCGCAAATATCCGGCAGATAGACCGGGCTGTCCGTTATGGCGGCGATGAATTTGTTATTTTAAGGCCCGGTTTAATATCGCAGGATGAATTTGTTACGCGCCTAAAGAAGGCACTTTCCGAACACAACAATACCATGCAGCGGCCTTTCAGGCTGCAGATAAGCCATGGTTCGGTTTACTATTTACCGGGCAAGGGGCAGAAGATACAAAGCCTTATGGCCGAGGTGGACGCCCTTATGTATGAAGACAAAAACGACCGGAGCCGCATCGATTACCGCCATTACGACCGCAGGCAAGGGGAGGCAAAGCAGTGAATCTTTTCATAAACAGCTTTATCGGCCCTGTCTTCATCTTTATCCTGATTTTTACCGACTACATTGGCAAGGTGCACACCAGTAACCGGCAGCGCATCATCTTTTTTGAAGTTATGCTGAGCTGCTTGATTGCGGCAGCTTTCGACTTTGCCGCACGCCTTCTTCCCGGCCTGAGCTTTAAGGTATCGTTTATCTTTCAGAACCTGAGTTATTTTCTTTTGCTTATACTGATGGATTTTATTGCCCACAAGGATACCCTGCGCGTCCGGCAATGTATTATTCCGCTCTCCTGCCTTTTTATTCTGATTAGTGTTTTAACCATCCTTGGTGTTATGGAACACTTTGTTATTTATTTACCGCTTCTTTTGATGCTTGTTTTTACTATTTCCCTGCATAATATACTTACAAAGAGCCAATCTGTAATGCTTATCGTTATTATTTTGCTCAATGTATTTGGTTGCAGCCTTGATATTGCCTTTTCCCACACCGATTTGGTCTGGCCCTGCTATGCAGCGGCTATTTTATACATCTATCTTTTCATTATAAAGAGCGATTCCAAGCTCGATAGCCTTACCGGCATTGGAAACCGCCTTGCCTTTAATGAATTTATGGAAGAAATTGAACGCGGGCATGGACAATGGCATGTGATGATGCTCGACCTTGACCACTTTAAGGAAATAAATGACACTTATGGCCACGGCGAAGGCGATAATGCCCTGCGTGATATGGCAAGCATTATAAAAGGCCTTATTCGCCGCACCGACTTTGCAGCCCGCTATGGCGGCGATGAATTTATTATAGCGATTCCCGGCGCCCACGATATACATGCCCTGACCGAGCGCTTACAGAGCGCCATCCGCAACCAGAACGAAAAAGGCGGCCGCCCCTACAAATTACAAATCAGCATCGGCTTCGGCCTCTTCCCCGGCAGCACAATAGCCCAAATAGACAAGATGATGTATACCCAAAAAGCAGAACACTACCGCACAGAGCAGTAAACACTGATCACTAACAACTGGAACTTAAGTCCTTGACAAGTTTTTGCGTTTCTGCTATTATTGGTGCATGGAAATTCAAGGCACAGATATTTTTGCGGACGAAGACGAGTTTAGCCCAGGTGACGCAGTAAACGACAAGAAAAAAGATGACGACGATGATGAAATCAGCCTCATAGACCTTTTTGCCGTTCTTTTACGATACAAAAAACTGATAATCTGCACAACTTTGATTGCGGCGGTAGCCGTAGTGGTTTTTTCTATTATCTCTATCAAGCTCCCTCCCGATAAGTCTCCGCTTCCCAATGAATACACTCCGGCAGCGCACATGCTCATCAATAATTCAAGTTCCCAGTCAGGCGGTATGGCTTCCATGTTAAATTCTTCCGGGCTCGGGTCTTTGGCCAGCATGGCCGGGGTGAATCTTTCTACCGGCTCCTCATTCAGCGATTTTGCCCTCTACATGATTTCGGCAAACCCGATGCTTGATGCAATTACCGATAAATTCGGCATCATAAAGCGCTATGAAATTGAGGAATTCCCCCGGGCGAGCGCCAGAAAGCTCTTGAAAGAAAAGCTTAAGGGCTCTTATGAGGACACCAGCGGTGTTTTTACTATCAGTTTTACCGATACGGACCCGGAATTTGCAAAAGATATTGTTAATTTCTGCGTGCAGTTCCTTGAACAACGTTTTGCCGTGCTTGGTTTCGATAAAAACAGAATTCAAAGGGATAATCTCGAGAAAAATATCGAGACAACACAGCGGGAAATTGAACAACTAGCACAAGATGCCCGTAATTTAGATGTTTATGGCCCTGCTTCAGGCGATTTTGCCCTGCAATCAACAAGAATTCAGATGGAACAGCAGGTTCAACAGCAATTATACACGCAGTATCGTGTTCAATATGAATTAATCAGGTCGCAAATGAACGCCGAATCACCGGTATTCCAGGTGCTCGAGATGGCCGAGGTCCCCGAGATGAAGTCAGGCCCCAGCCGTGGTATGCTATGCGTAATTGTCACAGCGGCGGCGTTCTTCCTCTCGGTCTTTTTGGCCTTTGTTCTTAATGCAGTAAAGAATGTCCGCAACGACCCGGTGGCAATGGCAAAGTTGAGGGAAAAAAATTGAAACTGAATAAATCAATAGTATTGTATCTGGTATTATCCTTCTGTAGCATCGCCTTGCTTTTTGGTCAGACCGGGGGAGCAGGGGCTGCTGGAGCCGGAGCGGCAGGCGCAGCAGGCGCCGGGGGTGGCGCTCCTGCATCTGATGCATCGGCAGCAGATGCAGGGCAGGACTATTCAGCCGGCGGCGGGCAGACAATTAGTGGCAGAACAAGCCTTCAACCAAGTCTGCAATACGCCCTTTCTGTGCCGAATTATCCGGTTACTGCAGGCGATATATATCTTCTTGCCTACAATGTAGGGAGTACTGCAGTAGAATTTCCTATTACCGTTGATACTTCTTACAGCATTCGGGTATCGAACCTGCGGGTAATTAATGCACGGGGGCTTACCTACCGGGAATTGAAACAGCAGGTTGAAGATATAGTGACAAAAAACTATCCGCTTTCCGGCGTTCAGTTTGCTTTACGGCAGCCTTCAGTGTTTCGTGTTTTTATCAATGGCGAGGTTTCTGTTGCCCGGGAAACATCTACCTGGGCGCTTGCAAGGCTTTCCACGGTGCTTGCAGGAAGCCTCACTTCGCGTTCATCTATCCGTGATGTTGAAGTTCGTTCTTCGGGGGGGACAAGCAGGACTTATGACCTTTTCCGGGCGCAGCGTTTTGGCGAAGTGTCCCAGGACCCCTATTTACGGCCCGATGATACCATTATTGTCCAGCCGGTCCGGCGTGCGGTGAGTATTGGAGGCACGGTTCAAAGGCCGGGCACCTATCAGCTTATTGAAGGGGATAATTTAAAAAAGCTGGTGGAATACTATGGCAGCGGTCTTACCCCGCTTGCCGATACCTCAAGAATTACCCTTACCCGACAGATAAATGATATACAGTCTCCTTCAAAAGTATTCTATCTTACAAATACTGATATTGCTGCTGATTTTGAATTGAATGCCCTGGATGTAGTCGCAATATCTTCTTTGGAAGAGAGGTCTGCGAGGATATTCCTGCAAGGTGCTGTTGTGGGGGGGCAGACTGCAATAGAAGCAGAGTCCCAAGTTGAAGGTTCCTATAGGCTTGAAGTGCCTATAAGAAATGGCACCCACTTTGCTTCTTTTGTGCGCAGTTATCGGAGTTATTTTACAAATCAGAGTGCTGACCTTGAAAAAGTGTATATCGAAAGGGCAGGCGAAAGAATACTGGTGAATGTGCATAATATTCTCTATGGAAGTTTTAATCCGGAACTTGTTCTGCAAAATGAGGATATTATAACCATACCTTTTAAACAGATGTTTGTCAGCGTAACAGGAGCGGTTGTTACACCGGGGAAGTATCCTTACATACAGGATAGAACCTATGAGTATTATGTGTCGCTTGCAGGCGGTTTTTCCGATGCCAATGCTTTTAATGCTGTTGAACTGCGCGATTTTAACAATAATAAACTCGACAAAAATGCCTATATAATGCCGGAATCGATAATCGAGGCAAAACGAAACAGCTTTTTGTATGGTTTTAATCGGATTGCACCGGTTGTTACTACTATACTTAGTATAGTTACTACAACAATTTCTGTTTTGGCATTAATACAACAGTAACAGGCAGTTGTTATGAATATTGTTGATTTGAAGGACATTAAAAAATCCTATCCCATGGGGGAACTCAGTATTGAGGCCTTAAAAGGAGTGAACCTTTCTTTTGAGGCCGGGGATTTTGCCGCTGTTGCAGGGCCTTCGGGGTCAGGCAAAACGACAATCATGAATATCATCGGCCTTATTGACAATCCTACAAGCGGTTCAGTTTTTATCCGCGGCCTGGAAACCGAGGGCTTAAGCCGGAGGGATCTAACCCGTTTGCGGCGCGAGGCTATCGGCTTTGTGTTTCAGTCATTTAATTTGCTGCCTGTCCTGACCGTTATGGAAAATGTTGAATTGCCCCTGCTGCTTGGGAGTTCTGCTAACGATAAAAAAGATGCCTGGAAAAAGAATACAAAACAACGCCGTGAATGGGTGGAGCATCTTCTAAACGAAGTGGGTCTTTCCGACAGGCGAAACCATAAGCCGCCGGAATTATCAGGCGGCCAGCAGCAAAGGGCTGCAATCGCAAGGGCATTGGCTGCAAAACCTTCTATTGTCATTGCCGATGAACCAACGGCCAACCTCGATTCTGATAACGGCAACCGGATACTCGATTTAATGAAAACCTTAAATCGCGAAGAGGGCACCACCTTTATCTTTTCGACCCATGACAGTAATATTTGGAACATGGCAAACAGAATTATCTTTCTTCGTGACGGGCAAATTGAAAAAGAAGAGGGAATTCGCGAAAAGTGATTTTCCTAATAGCCCTGCGAAATTTAATCCGTAACTGGAAGAACAGCCTTGTTATATTTTTACTTATAGCAGTAATTGTGTGTATATTCTTTGTAGGCAACAGTGTTCTTGGCAGTTCCGGGCGCGGGCTAAAAGCAAGTTTTACCGATAATATCACCGGTGATATAGTGCTTGAACGTTCAGGCGAAATTACCATGAATCTTTTTGGTGCAAATACTACTTCTTCTGTTCTGGAAGATTTTATTGGTATTCCCGTTTTGCCCGCTCATGGCTATATTGTTGAAGAACTGGAAAAAAGGCCTGAAATTGCATATATCACCAGCCAGGTATCAACTACTGCAATACTTGATATAGCGGATATGCGCAGCACTGTTTTGCTTGCAGGCATTGATGCAGAAACTTACTTTAGTCTTTTTCCTGCAATTACCCTGCATGAAGGCAGGTTTCTTGCTGCCAATGAACAGGGTGCAATGATAACAGAAGAAAGGGCTGAAAGTATTGCATTGGAAAAAGGTGCAAGGCCAAAAATTGGCGACAGTATGCTCTTTACTGCAACAGGCCAAACCGGTTTTAGAATTCGCGAAGTGCCCCTTGTCGGTATTTATTCCTATAGCGCCCAAAATGATGTGCTGAATCAGGTTGTCTTATGCGATGTGCAAACGGCCAGGGCTATTGCAGCAATTCAAATTGCAAGCGAAGATGTAGACCTTGGTGCAGACGCTACTTCCCTTCTAGGTGAGGATATTGATAGTATCTTTGCAGATGAGGGGGAAGCAGAAGAAACAACTGATACAATAAGTGATGCACTGAATCTGGATTCGCTTGAAGATTATTTATGGGGCGATGATACTACAGAAGAAAATATAAGCGATGATTTTAGCGGCGGCGACTGGAATTTTATTCTTATCAAATTAAAGCCCGGGATAAATGCGGCGGTAGAAACACAACTGCTCGATGCCCTGTTTAAAGGCTACGGTGTGCAGGCCGTCGGTTGGCGGACAGCGGCGGGGAACCAGGCCGTGTTGGCCCTGCTCCTGCAGACACTGTTTAACGGCGGTGTTATTCTGGTAAGCATTGCAGGTATTATTGCTGTGATTAATATTTTGCTTATAGCAGTGTTTAAACGCACCTGGGAATTAGGCACACTTCGTGCACTTGGTGCAAGCGGTAGTTTTATCCGTGGCATGATACTCATTGAAAATTGTATTATCGGAATAGCGGCAGGTATAGCAGGCACAATTATTGGTATTATCATTTTAGTGCAGGTAAATAAAACAGGTATTAGTATTAGCAATAATTTACTTGCAACACTTTTTGGCGGACATCGTTTGTTTATTTCGATATCGCCAGACCTTGCATTCCTTTCTGTTTTGGCAGCGTTTATACTCAGTGCACTCTCATCAATTTATCCCATAGAAAAAGCGGCAAGAATACAACCGATTGTTGCGCTGAGGAAGGGCTAGCATGGGTATAAAAACTATTGTTCGCCTTGCACTGAATTATCTCTGGCGTTATAAATGGCGTTTTTTGTTTTTGTTTATAGTC
>JAISIL010000050.1 GCA_031262035.1 Spirochaetaceae bacterium
AAATATCCGGTTTTATCCGCTCGTATTATGCTTTCGGGAAAAAATCGAGGGGTACGGTCTACCAGTTAATTGATTTTTTCAGTTTGTTTTATTTACAATTTATGCACAAGAAAAACAGAGATGAACATTTCTGGCTCAACCATATCGATAGCAGTGTACATCGCACCTGGAGCGGTTACACTTTTGAACTGCTTGCACTTACCCATATTGATGCTATTAAAGCAGCGCTTGGTATCAGTGGAGTGTCAACATCGGTCTGTTCCTGGAGAAGCAGCAAAAACGCAAGCGCAACCGGCAGCCAAATTGATTTATTGATAGACCGTAATGACAATATAATCAATATATGCGAAATAAAATACAGCCAGGGAAAATTTACCATAGACAAATCCTATGCGCAGAATCTTCGCAATAAAATTGATACCTTTATTGCAGAGACAAAAACCTCTAAGGCAATACACCTGACAATGATTACTACCTATGGAATAGTCCAAAATGAATACAGCTCAATGGTTCAGTCAGAAATCACTATGGATGAATTGTTTTTTAATTAAGGGTGCTTGTTTCCCTTGCCTTCTTCGCCAGTGCGGCTGCCCGGTTAAGCACGGCCTTTACATAATGGGCTTCCTTTTCGGTGATGCCGGCACGGGAGAAAAAATCGCGGAAAAATTTTTCCTGTAGTTCCCTTCCGCTGTGGCGGTAAAAGCCCAGGGTTTCCAGGGCTGTGGATAAATTGCCGACAAGGGCTTCAATTTGAGTTTGCTGTATTGGTTCCCATGTGCCTTTTCGCAGGGGTGCAACACCGGCCTGTTTAAAAAGCTCCCAAGCGTAAACCTCTACGGCATGGGATAAATTCAGGGAGGGGCAGTCAGGGGATGTTGGTATATGCGAAGCGAGGTTACAGACATCCATTTCTGCATCATCAAGACCCGTTCGCTCATTCCCAAACACCAGGGCAATATTTGCCTCATCTTCTTTACTCAATATAAACCTTGCCAACTCCTCTGGCGTCAGGCTTAGTGCTGCCCTGTGCCAACCATAGCGGCGGGTGGTGCCTGCAACAAGGGAACAATCGGTGACAGCCTCTTGCAGGGTCTTGTATTGCACAGCGGCATCCCAAATATCGGCGGCATGCACAGCCCGTGCTTTAATTAAGTGTGTTTTTAGTTTTTCCGTTTCGTGCTCAACCCATCGCAGGTGCGAAAGGCCAAAATTCTTCATAGCCCTGCAAACCGCCCCCACATTCCCCGAATCCATAGGCCGGGCCAGAACAATAATAATATTTGATAAATTCATTCCCAGTGCATTATTCAAGGGCACAGCACGCTGTGCCCCTACGGGCGAATCGCCCGTATCCTGATTATTCTTCCTCAAATTTCGAATCGAAACACTTCTTTATTGTAGCAATAGCATCCGCCTCATCGGGGCCCTCTGCAATCACTTTCAGCTCTGAACCGTAGGAAGCGCCCAAGGTAAGCAAGCCCATAATCGACTTCGCATTGATTCTTTCATCATCTTTTTCAAAGTAAATATCGCTTTTAAAGGGCATTATTGCCTTAACGAGAATCGCCGAAGGGCGCGCATGAATTCCTGCACGGTTCTGCACCTTTACGGTAGTTTCAATCATTAAATTATATCCTCTCTTCCAAAATAGACGCTCTTGGCATTGTTGCTTTCCATCCATTTCATGATATTCTGGTTAAATTCTACGGCGGCATTGTAGCCCATCTGCTTCAGGCGCTCGTTCATGGCGGCCGTTTCGATAATAATCGGGATATTTCGCCCTGATTTTACCGGAATATCCAGCCGGGGAATAGAAACGCCCAGAATATCTATCATCTGGTCCTCTGTGCCGATACGGTCATAGCTCTTGGTTTCGTCCCATTCTTCAAGCTGGACAACCATCTGTATCTGTTTGCGGTCGCGAATTGCCCCGACGCCGAAAAGATGGGTAACATTGATGATGCCAAGCCCCCGGATTTCCATGTGATGCCCGATAATCTTGTTAGCTCCGCTTCCGATAAGAAGATTCCCCGAAACGCAGCGGATTTCGACAACATCATCTGCCACGAGGCGATGGCCCCGCTCTATCAGTTCAAGCGCTGTTTCCGACTTTCCAACGCCCGAATCGCCCTGAATCAGAATTCCCTGGCCGTAAACCTCGACCAGCACACCGTGAACCGCCTTGTGCGGAGCAAAAAGGTTGGCAATAACCCGCATAAAGCGTGCGGAAAACTCCGATGTGCTCAGGCTTGTCTGCAAAACAGGGCAACTGTTCTTTTCAGCTTCTTCGATAAAAAGCTCTTCGGGGGTCAGCCCGTGGGTAAACACACAACAGGGCACCTTAAAGGCCATAAAACGCCGGATTGAATCAATGCTGCCTTCGCGAACAAGCTTTCGAACATAGGCCGCCTCGCCCTGGCCAAAAACCTGCACCCGGTCTTCGCCAAAAGATTCGAAGAAGCCGGAAAGGGCAAGGCCCGGACGGTTCAGGTCTGCGGTAGAGATTAAACGGACAAGCCCCTTTCTGCCACCAATGCAATGCAGATGTAATTCATTGGTCTTTTCGAGGTTCATCCCGAGCAAATCGAGAACTGAAAAATGTATTTCTGCCATTTAGCGGCCTTTTACCTTTTCCTTTTTATCTTTTTCCTTTGCTATTTTTGCAACCAGGGTATCCATCATCTTATCAATGGCGGCATTAAGGTCAAAATCAGACTCTGCAACATGGAGCGATACGCCCCAGCGCAGATTCACCGTCGCTTCTGCGCTAAAATCTCTTTCATGTGTCAAGGTGAAAAGCAGGTCGGTAATGATGTTTTCAGCATTGTGAATTCTTGAAATCTTTTTTTCAAGATATTCCCGGGAATCGTCATGCAGAGTAAAATGCACTGCTTTAATTTCTGTGTTCATAACAAACCTCCGAACAAATTATTCGGGCACTAAGCCCTATTTATTGATGAATCAATATGCAATTCTTTTCGATACTTTGCCACGGTGCGCCGCGCCAGCTGGACGCCCCGCCGGGACAACTCCTCGACTATCGCCTGGTCGATAATACTTTTATCCTTTGAAACAATTTCTTCTATCATATCCTTTACTACATTCCGTGAAAATTGATTGCTCCCCGTGCCGGCAACCGGTGTGCTAAAGAAATAGCGAAGCTCGAAAAGCCCCCACTCAGTCTGCATATACTTGCCCCTTGCCGTGCGGGACACCGTCGATTCATTGATGCCCAGCTCATAGGCAATATCTTTTTGGGTGAGCGGCTCAAGATGATGGGGCCCTTTAAGGAAGAAAGAACGCTGATAGGTAACAATTGCCCGGCTTACCCGAAGCAATGTGTGGTTCCGGTCGTTTATAGACTGAATAAACCAGCGGGCTTCCTGAATATTCTGCCGGGCAAAGTCGCTCGCTTCGCGAGCATCGGAGGCCTTGGCGTCTTCCTCGCTCCCTTGAGCCTTGCGACCGCGCTTGGCCGGGGTTTGTATCTTCATAAAGAAGGGATTGATGCCTAAAATTGGTATATCTTCTTCGTTCAGGACGGCTATAAGCTCGTCGCCCTCGCGTCTGACCTGAATATCCGGGGCTACATAGCGGGTTTCTTCGGCAGCGGCCGCCCATTGCCTGCCCGGAAAGGGGGAAAGTGTTTTGATGTGTTCAAAATACTGCGCCGCCTGCTCTTCGCTGCAACCAAGCAGCCTGCCTGCTTCCCTCATGTCGCCTTTTTCGAGGAGCATAAGATAGGCAATTGCATCGGAAAGGCCCGGGGGTGCGTCTTGTATAAAGCCGGCCTGCACGGCAAGGCTTTCCTTGTAGTCATGGGTGCCGCAGCCCTGGGGTTCCAGGCTGTGAACAATGCTCAGGGCTTGCTTTACTGCGTTTAAAGGCCGGTCTTTTAGGAAAACCTCTATGGGCACCAGATGAAAGCCGTCTTCGTTAAGGTTTTGGATAATCAGTTCGGCGACTTCCTTTACTTCATCGTCCTCGATAGGCAAAAGGCGAAGTTGCCAGAGAAGGTGCTCCTGCAAGGTTTCCGGACGGGAAAGAGCCCCTTCGATAAATTGCCGGTTCTTATCGGCAACGGCGTCCCCGCCTGCAGAATGGCGCTTTTTCCTTAAAGCACGGTCAAGAGAGACCTCCGATTTATCTTCGAGGATATCCAGCGCAGGGTTTTTCTCGACTTCCTCGGCAATGCGTTCCCGCAGATCAATGATGGGCATTTCCATAAGTTTGATGGATTGCATCATAAGAGGATTCATCTTCTGCTGCTGGCTCATTCCAAGCGAGAGCCCCTGCGTTTGCATACTCCTATTGTCGCACAGAAATGTATTTTTGTCAATAGGGGGTGAAATGTGCAGGGCAAAATCATTTAACTTTGAAATCATAAAAAACAACCACGAATATACACGAATCGGCTTCGCCGACACGAATATTCTATGATAAGTAAGTAAAAATTCGTGTGGCCGAAGGCCA
>JAISIL010000008.1 GCA_031262035.1 Spirochaetaceae bacterium
CGACACAAATAATCCACGATAAGTAATCGAAAATTCGTGTGATTTGCCGTAGGCAATATCATTTGTGTTATTCGTGGTTGTTTTTCTTGTGATTTGAAAGTAAATGTTTTTGCCCTGGATGAGATTTGCTTAGTAGAGCTCCGCGGTCTTTGCGCCTTTGCGTGAGATTATTCTTAAATGATTTTGCCCTGAGTGGCGGCATGCTTGGCAAAACCAAAAAAGTGTAATATAATATATTCATGAATGAGAAATTATTGCGGAAATTGCTTGCCGGTGGTGAGGGGTATACTGTTGAATTCAAAAAATGCCAAAATGAATTGAGTAATAGTGTCTACGAAACGGTATGTGCTTTTTCGAATCGCTATGGCGGGCATATACTTCTTGGTGTTGATGACAATGGTAAAATTCTCGGTGTGAATCCGAAGGCAGTGCCCGGCATAAAGAAAAACTTTACTAATATGCTCAATAATCCGCAAAAAATAGCGCCTGCGCTTTATCTGGAACTTGAATCTTTTGAGGTAAGGGGAAAAACAATTTTATATGTCTATGTTCCTGTCGGCTCTCTGGTGGAGATCTGTTCTGGCAAGCTATATGACAGGAATCAGGATGCGGATATTGATATAACAACAAATACGATACTTGCCGCAGAGTTATACGACCGGAAACGGGGGATTTTTACTGAACGTAAACTCTTTCCCCATTTGACAAAAGACCGGTTAAAAATAAAAGAACTTATGCCAAAAGTGAAAATGCGGGTTGAAATACGAAATGCAAAACATCCCTGGCTTTCTATGAGCGACATGGATATAATGAGAAGCGCCAATCTTTGTGATATAGACCCACAAACAGGTAAAGAGTGTTTTAATCTTGCGGCAGTGCTGCTTTTTGGTAAAGGTGAAACTATTTTTTCCTGTTGCCCGGGTTATCTTACCGATTGTATCTTACGCAAAGTCAATCTTGACCGCTATGATGACCGTCTTATGGTTACTACTAATTTAATCGACAGTTTTGATGAAATACTCGGTTTTATTCAGAAACATACTCAGGACCCTTTCTATCTTGAAGGAGCTTCGGCTGTCAGTATTCGTGATAAGATAGCCAGAGAAATAGTCAGTAATAGTCTTACGCATCGTGAGTACTCATCTACAAAACCTGCACGTATCATTATAGAAAAAGAGCGCATATATGCCGATAACTGGAACCGTTCCAATCTGTTTGGGCAACTGGATCCGGAATCATTTTCGCCTGACCCGAAAAATCCTATTATTGCAAGGTTTTTTGTGAATATAGCCTATGCAGATACCCTTGGTTCAGGTATGCGAAATCTTACAAAATACACGCCGCTCTATGCAAACGGAAAAATGCCGCAGATGATAGAAGGTGATGTATTCCAAACAATTGTTCCGCTGCCTGCTGAAAATGCCACAGAGGACAAGCGGGAAAAACAAGCGGCAAAAGCAAGCGGCAAAAGCAAGCGGCAAAAGCAAGCGGCAAAAGCAAGCGGCAAATCGGACAAGACAAGCGAAAGGGTGAATATTGTTTTATCATCACTGCGGCAGAAGAAAGTAATAACGACAAATGAGGTAGCCGGTCTTTTGGGTTTGAGTCCGGCACGAAGCAGAGCTATTCTTAGTCTACTGGTTCGGGAAGGTCTTTTATGCGCAGAGGGTGAAGATAAAACAAGGCGCTACCGATTATTGTAGCAGCTAGACACCCGCGCATATTTCCTCTATAATACACCTACATGGACAGGACAAATTTTGAGCAGATACAGTATGGGGCCGCGGAGGATGTAAAGACAGTTGTGGCAAGCAGGCTTAATGTGTATCCGCATTGGCACAATGAGATTGAGCTGGTGTTTGCAGTCCGGGGGTCGGTGCTTTGGACCATTGGCGGCGAGGAATCGGTGCTGGAGGAAGGGGCTATTGGTATTGTCAATTCCATGGAGACCCATTCAATATATTCAGTGGCCGATGAAGAAAGGGAAGCCAATAATCTCTTTTTCTTTTTGCAGTTTAGCGAGCGTTTTATGCGTTCAATGTTTAGTGATTGTGGCTCTTCCACTTTTGTGCATAAGCTTGATGAAAAGCCTGAGCTTGTAGAAATACGGCGTTTTCTGCTGGCAATCTTAAGAGAATGTATCAGTAAAAGCAACAAAGAAAAGAATAGTGCAAACAGTTCCATTGTGCATGGTTATGCATCGGCTGTTATGGCCCTGCTTATAAAGTTTTATAGCGAAAAAGAACAGGAAAAGGCCTTTGTAAAAAATAAATATGATAAAAATGCTGAACGCCTGAAAAAGATATTCAAGTTTGTTTCCGAACATTACAAAGATACGCCCTCATTGGCCGAGGCTGCAAAGCTTATTTTTGTCTCTCCCAATTATCTTTCGCATTTCTTTAAAGAAGCCGTTGGTATGTCCTATATACAGTATGTAAATTATGTAAAAGCGGAAAGGGCAAGGGAACGCTTGATTGCAAGCGATGACAAGATTATTGATATAATGGAAGATGCAGGTTTTTCTAACCTGAAAAACTTTAATGCAGTCTTTAAGGCACACTTCAAGCTAAGCCCCGGTGCATACCGAAAAGAGGCACGGCTTCAATTGCGCACACAAAATGCAGGGAATACACAAAATGACGGTGCCCTTCGTGCCGATGTTTCCCGTACGCCGGGGAGTTATGTAGATTATAAAGGACAAGCAGCACTTCCCGACGCCTTTGCACGCGAAGCATACATTATGCAAAGCCGGCAGACGAATGATGCTTATGACAATGCTTTATCTGTTATGAATAATACACATGGTATAATTGATATATATGGCACAAATACTACACATGATACAAATGATATACCTGTTATAGATACTACACAGACACAAATAGTAAACACAGTAATTGTAAACACCGAAACGATAAGCGCCGAACTTGAACCCTACTATCTTAACATGATAGGCCTTGCAAGGGCAGCAGACCTTTTACGCAAAACCATACAGGAACAGGTGCGGCTTGTGCAGAAGGAAATTGCTTTTAAATACATTCGCTTTCACGGCATCTTTAATGATGAAATGTGTGTGCTGAATAATGAATATAACTGGGCCTATGTTGACGAGGTTTATGATTTTCTTTTAAGCGTTCACCTGAAACCTTTTGTAGAATTGTCTTTTATGCCAAGCAGCATTGCACAGGGAACAAAGACCGTGTTTCATTATAAGGGGAATGTAACACCGCCGCGGAACTATAAAACCTGGGGCGTTCTGGTTGAAAATTTTATCCGCCACCTTGTGGAGCGTTATGGTATTGAAGAAGTGGCAGACTGGTATTTTGAAGTATGGAATGAACCGAACCTTGCAGACTTTTGGCCGGCAGGTTTTGATGAATATATCAGATTGTATGCGGTAAGCGCTGCAAGTATTAAAAAGGTGTCGCCTGAATTAAAGGTGGGCGGGCCGGCCCTTTCCAGTAATGCAGAAGATGATGCACAGAGCTTTTTGTGGCAGTTCCTTGAGGCCTGTAAGGCAGGCAATCTTCCCCTGGACTTTGTTTCCGGGCATCCCTATCAGACACATATTTACACAGGCGATACCGGTGTGCAGGTTGTGCAGCGGCCTCCCTGTGAAACAAGCCTTGATATAAAGGCCTTCAGGCAGGCTATGCAGAAGGCACGCTTTCCCCGGGCGGAACTGCATTGCAGTGAATGGAATTCCAGCCCGCTTCCCAATGACCTGGTTCACGATACGGCATTTATGGCCGTCTATGTTTTGCAGAATTACCGCGACTGCTTCGGCCTCTGTGATTCCCTTGCCTATTGGTCCTTGAGCGACCGTTTGGAAGAAACAGGATTTCCCGGCCATGAATTTTCAGGCGGCTTCGGCCTTTTAAGTATTTCCGGGTTAAAGAAGCCCCAATTTTATGCTTTTAAGGCCCTCTCCCTTTTGGGCCCGGAAATAATTGCCTCGGGGGCTAACTATATTGTTACAAAGAAAGATGAGCGGAAAGGCAATGAGGAGATGCAGGTTCTTGCCTGGAACTATGCCCATTTTACAAAGGACTATGCGGCAGGAGAAGATGAGGGAATAGACTTTTACCGGCGATACGAGGTCTTTGAAGAGGTTCCTTCCATCAATTTTGAGTTTAATCTTGAAAAACTACAGGAAAACAGTGAGTATATTGTTGAAAAGGTGCTTTTTAGTAGAAAACACGGCTCGATATTCGATTTTTGGCTTGAAAATGGCGCTATCAATCATCTGGGCGCTGAACAAATCAGTCTTTTTAAGGAACAGTGCAGGCCACAGAAGTCAATCAGTCTTATGCAGACTAGCGGAAAGGCTATTAAGCTGAGGGCAAATATTGAAGCGCATTCCTTTGTCCTCTGGCGGCTTAAAAAACACATAATTGGTAATAGTATCTAGCAATTCATGCCATATTACTGTAATTTTTTTTTAATTTATCAAAAATGGTAATAAAAATTCACACAAAAGTATATAGACGGCTTAAAATTTCACTCTTACAATTTATATATCTTTCAATAATTAGGAGGAAAGAAGTATGAAGAAATTCATCACAATGGCAAGTATTTTTGCCTTGTTGGTTATCCTTTTTACAGGATGCCAGAAAAAGGAAGCGGCGGCTCCGGCAGCCAAGGACGACCGCTACCCGACGACCCTATCGGTTTATACTATTGAACCGAGGCCGCAGCCGAATGCAGATAATCCTGTCTACAAGTATATTCAGGAAAAAACCGGTGTTACCCTTACCTGGGACATTCTCGTTGGGGAAGTCAAACAGAAGCAGGGCACAATGATTGCAGGCGGAGAGTATCCTGATCTGCTCGAGCTCAATGAGACACAGTTCATTGATGCCGGCGCCCTTATTCCGCTGGAAGACCTTATCGAAGAACATGCTCCCTATATCAAGAAGTTCATGGGCGATACCTGGGACAAACTCCGCAGCGACGATGGCCACATTTACTACCTGACCAACTTCGGCGTCTATCAGGGCCTCGACCAGAGCCCCTACTACGGCGACAGCGCTCTCTGGGTTCAGAAAGAAGTCCTCAAAGATGCAGGTTATCCCAAAGTAGTGACAATGGACCAGTATTTTGACCTGATTATCAATTATGCGAAGAAAAACCCCACAATTAATGGCGCCAAAACCATTCCTTTCACTATTTTGACCTTTGACTGGCGTGCATTCTGCCTGTGGAATCCCCCGAACTTCCTCGCCGGCTTCCCCAATGAAGGCAATGGCACTGTTACCGGTACCCCGCCCACCTACAAGAACTTCTTTACCCAGGATATTTCCAAGAGGTGGTTCAAGAAGCTCAATGAACTTGACAAACAGGGTTATATAGACCGGGAAGCCTTTACCGATAACTACGACCAGTATATCGCAAAGATTTCTTCAGGCCGCGTGCTTGGCCTCCATGACCAGCGCTGGCAGTTCCAGACCGGCGACGATGCCCTTCGCGATCAGGGTATGTATAACCGCACCATGGCCCCGCTCCCCATCGTTTTCGATGAAAGCATTCGCCCCTGGTATCGTAACCAGAAGATTCCGAACCTCGGCCGCGGCATTGGTATCAGCGTCAGCGCAAAAGACCCTGTCCGCATCATTAAGTTTATCAACGACCTCTTGCAGGAAGATGTCCAGCGGACAATTGAATGGGGTATCGAAGGAAAAGACTGGCAGTTTGATGCAAGCGGCAAGCCCTACCGGACTGAGCAGCAGAGAAAAGACTGGCTCGACCAGAACTGGCAGAACAACAACCGTGCTCTCCTGATGCGTGATAACTTCCCCTCCTGGGAAGGCACCTTCTCAGGAGGTTTCCCCTCAGTGTTGGAAGATTACTATCCTGAACGGGAAGCTCTTGCTTATCAAGAAGACAAGGAACTTTGGGCAGCCTATGGCGTCACCAGTTATGCAGAATTAATGGACAAAGACCCCCGCCCGAACAATATCTGGTTCCCCACCTGGTCAATGCCCAATCCTCCGGATGGCAGCGAGGCACAAATTGCCCTTGTGAGGCAGGAAAACACAAGGCGGAAGTATCTGCCCCAGTTGATTCTTGCCGCTCCGGCAGATTTCGACAAGATCTGGGATGAGTATGTTGCCCAGTCAGAGAAAGATGGTATTGCCACTTATGAGCAGTATATGCAGACCGAAATGGACAAGCGCATTAAGGCCTGGACCAAGTAATTAATGATGGGAGGTAGTGATGAAAACAATGAGTAGAACACCTGTTCTTGGCGAAAAAACATTTTTTCAAAAGTTGATTACACAAAGACAGTTATTGTTTATGTCGCTGCCTCTCATTTTATATGTAATTTTATTTTCCTATGTCCCCCTTTGGGGCTGGACTATGGCATTTCAGAATTTCAGGCCCGCCAATTCTTTTTTTGCACAGGACTGGGTCGGGCTTCGCTGGTTCAAATTTATTTTTGAAGATGAAGTTTTTCTACGCACAATTCGTAACACTGTTGCAATGAGCTTTATCAATATGGCACTTGGCTATGTTACTGCCATTGTGTTTTCGCTTTTATTAAATGAATTTAAATGGACATTGGGGAAAAGAACCGTTCAAACAATCTCCTATCTGCCCCACTTTCTCTCTTGGGTTATTGTCACGGGGCTTGTCTCGCAGATGCTTTCTACTTCGGATGGTGCTATAAACAATGTGTTTATGACTCTGGGAATAATAAAAGAACCTATTTTGTGGCTTTCAAAGCCAAACTATTTCTGGGGAGTTATCGGTGCTACTTATGTATGGAAAGAAATGGGTTGGAATACGATTATCTATTTAGCGGCAATCACCGGTATTGACCCAACCTTATACGAGGCCGCAGAAATTGACGGTTGTAACCGTTATAAAAAGATGTGGCATATTACCTTGCCGGGTATAAAACCTACTATAATAATAATGATGATAATGAGTATCGGGCGCATTCTGGATGCAGGCTTTGAGATGCAATGGTTATTGCGGAACGGCCTGGTGCAGGACGTATCAGACACCATTGATATATATGTGCTGATGTTTGGTCTACAGCGTTCCAATTATTCACTTGCAACGGCTGCCGGTATGTTTAAAAACATTGTGAATGTATCGCTTATTTTTATTGCCAATGAGATTGCAAAACGGTCCGGCGAGGAGAGGTTGATATGACAGTATTTAAATTTAAACGCAATGTTCCGCTTGGCTCCCGTCTGGAAACAATCATATTTAATACGCTGAACACAGCCTTTATGATTCTGCTCTCTTTTATAATGCTCTATCCCTTTTGGAATACCATTGCTATTTCTTTTAACGAGGCGGTAGACACAATTCGTGGTGGTATTACCTTCCTCCCCAGAAGATTTACCTGGCTGAATTATAAGATGGTCTTCGACACAGGCACTATTTATAATGCCTTTTTTATATCGGTAGCACGCACAATTATTAACATGTTTGTCAATGTTTTTTTTACTGCAATGCTTGCATACACCTTATCGCGTCATGAGTTTGTGCTACGAAAACCATTTACCATGATTATTGTTCTTTCTATGTATGTAAACGCCGGTCTTATTCCCAATTTCTTTCTTATGAGAAACCTGGGCTTGTATAATTCATTCTTTGTGTATGTTGTGCCCGGTATTATCAGTGCATTTAATTTTGTGGTTATCCGCACCTACATCAGGACACTGCCTGAAAGCATAATGGAGTCGGCAAAGATTGACGGTTGTGGTGAGTTTATTATTTTTGTGCGGATTGTAATGCCCCTCTGTTTGCCGGTATTGGCGACTGTTGCCCTCTTTGTTGCAGTAGAATCCTGGAATGCCTGGTTTGATACCATGATATACAATTCAGGCCGTGCCTATTTGCATACCTTGCAGTATAAATTAATGGAATACCTGCAATCAAGTCAGGCTTCGTCAAGGAGCGTCTCGGATGCCGCATCAATGGCCCTTTCTCAAGGCGGTGCATCCAATATGATTACCCCAATGAGCATAAGGGCTGCCATCACCGTTATAGCCGCAGCGCCAATATTGGTGGTGTATCCCTTTATGCAAAGGTATTTCGTCACGGGCCTTAATGTCGGTGGGGTAAAAGAATAAAAAATTTCACGCAAAGACGCAAAGACGCAAAGTTTTAATAATTGCGTATTCTTCCCTTCGCGCCTTGGCGGCTTTGCGTGAGTTAATTTATAGGAGTTTTTATGTTAGAACATCGTAAAGCATCAATTGAATTGAGCTTAAAACCTAATACATCGGTGCATATTGAGCAAAAGACAAGTAAGTTTTTGTTTGGTTGTGGCGGCTTTCCGGCTGTGGAATTGTATGAGAATGGGGTATCGGAGGAACGAAAAGCTTTTTTGATTGACCGCCTGGACAAGATATTCAAGATATGCAATTATGCGACACTGCCTTTTTACTGGGGCCGTTATGAACCTGTTGAAGGGCATCCTGAGGAAGACAATCGGCGAAAGGCAGCCGAATACTTTAAGGCCCGGAATGTTACCTTAAAGGGCCATCCCCTTTGCTGGCACACGGTTTGTGCCGATTGGCTTATGCAGTATGACAATAACACTATTCTTGCAAAACAATTGGCACGCATTGAACGCGATGTAACACACTTTAAGGGCCTAATCGATATCTGGGATGTCATTAATGAAGTAGTAATTATGCCTATCTTTGATAAATACGATAATGCAATGACTAGAGTTTGTAAACAATTAGGCCGTGTAAAGATGATAAAAGAAGTATTTACCGCAGCCTACCATGCAAACCCCAAAGCAGTGTTCTTGCTCAATGACTTTAACACCACAGATGAATACGCTATTCTGCTGGACGGCTGCCTCAATGCTGGTGTGCCGATTAGTGTTGTTGGTATACAGTCCCACCAGCACCAGGGCTACTGGGGCCTGGAAAAACTCAACAAGGTGCTGGAACGTTTTTCTGCCTTTGGCCTTCCTATACATTTTACCGAAAATACCCTTATTTCAGGCGACCTCATGCCGCCCCACATTGTAGACCTTAACGATTGGCAAGTAGACCAGTGGCCGTCAACCCCCGCCGGCGAAGAACGGCAGGCAAGGGAAGTGAAAGAAATGTATGAGACCCTTTTTGCCCACCCCTTGGTAGAAGCCATTACCACCTGGGACCCGGCCGACGACGCCTGGCTCCATGCCCCCGCAGGCCTTATCCGAAAAGACAATAGCATAAAGCCTGTGTATACCGAACTGGAAAAACTGATTTTACACGACTGGCGAAGCAATGCCGACCTGGTAACAGATGCACAGGGTAAACTGAACCTCACCGGCTTTAAAGGCGAGTATACGCTGTCGTATCAGAATGGGGAAAAAGTTAATTTTACTTTAAATTAAGAATCTCACGCAAAGGCGCAGAGACGCAAAGGTTATGCTTCGCAATCGAAGTGAAACCTTGCGCCTTTGCGGCTTTGCGTGAGCTTTACATTTTAAATTCATTACCCAGATATACCTCGCGCACCATTTCGTTGTTGAGGATATCTTCCCGGTCGCCGCGGGCTACAATCATGCCGTCGGCTATGATAAAGGCTTCGGTGGTTATTTCTAATGTGTCACGAACATTGTGGTCGGTGATAAGAATGCCGATGCCCTTTTCGGCAAGGGTCCGGACAATTTCCTTTATGTCATGGACGGCAATGGGGTCAATGCCTGCAAATGGTTCATCGAGCAAAAGGAACTTTGGTTCTGTGGCAAGGGCACGGGCAATTTCTGTTCGCCGCCTTTCCCCACCCGATAAGGTATAGCCCATTTGTTTACGAAGCTTTGCAATGCCAAATTCTTCAAGCAGGGCATCGCAACGTTCTTTTTTCTCCTGCTTGCTTATGTCCTTACGGCTTTCCAAGATGGCATTGATATTTTGCTCTACGGTAAGCTTCCTGAAGATTGAGGCCTCCTGCGGCAGGTAGGCAATGCCGGCCTGTGCCCTTTTATACATTTGCTTACGGCTTATGTCGATAGAATCAAGGCGAACAATGCCTTCGCTTGGCCGGTAAAAACCAACAATCATGTAGAAGATAGTGGTTTTGCCGGCTCCGTTTGGCCCTAAGAGTCCGGCAACCTCGCCATTGTGCATGGAAAAGTCAACACCGCGGACAACCGTTTTGCGCCCAAACTTTTTCACCAAACTACTTACGGAAAGTGTGTGTGTAGTATCCCTCTGTATAATATCTCTCTGTATAGTATCTCTCTGTATAGTATCTGTGTGTAGAGTATCTGTATACACAGTATCTGTGTTATAATCACTCATCCCTGTATTGTCCCCTGCACACCGCCTTCCAGTGTGACATCCTGTGTATCAAGATTTACCCTTATTCTATCGGCGCGAAATTCATCGCTTTTTTTATACACCACGGGAAAGCCTGAAAGGTCGAGCATCTTTTCGTCCCTGCGGTAGATGGCATATTCCGAGCGGCAGACCATTTCGTCTTTGAAAAGCCGCACTGAAATTTGCAGAATGGCAACTTCCTTATCCTCATCGTATTCGATAAAACGGGCCCTTGCAACAGTCTCGTTATCGCGGTCTTCCATTGTGGCGTCTCCTTCGAGCCTTGCGATTTTAAGGTCACGGTCATAACGGAGCTGGTTTGTCGTAAAGAAGATGTTTTTTTCTTCATCGCGGCCTGTTACATTTCCTGTGCAATTGATAAATTGATTATTGTCGCCCTGTAATTCAATACGATTAGCTTTAAGAAGAAGACTATCGCTTTGCACCTCGGCATTACCGGTAAGGATAGTCACCTCAGACCCCGTAGCCCTCCCCCCGGACATTCGGTCGGCCTTAAAGGTGAAAACGTCGGGGTATATGGGTAATGCCAAAAGGAAAAAGGCAAAAATGATGGCAGGTAGGGGCGGATAATTATCCGCCCCTACGTAGGGGTGGGTTTGAAACCCACCCCTACACGGGTTACGGTTGTGCATTCTTGTCCTCGCTTGCATCTTCGTCCTCATCCTCATGGACATAGGTGCCTTCGATGCTGGTGTCGAAGGTCCAGCTGCGGCTGCGGGCGTTGGCTTTGAAACCGCGGCCGCGGACAATGGTGCCGTCGCTTTTTTCTATGGTCACCAGTTCATCTTCGCCGGCATGGAGTTGCCGTGATTCGTTCTCCCACTCCAGGGTGGAACTTTGAATAGTTACATCTTCTTTTTCGGAATGTATAGTAACACCTTCTTTCAGGCTGAGGTCGTTTGTATTGGTATTGATGTCTGCCTTGCCGGCTCTGCCAACCGCATCGGTTTTTTCGCCGCGTTCAACCAATTGTTCAAATTGCATGCCGCTAATTTCCATGGCTGTCCGTGATTCGTAACGGTTTGCAACATCGGCACGAATGCGGGCAATAGGATTACCGTCCTCCACACGAACATATTCAAGGTCTTCAAACATCAGATCGGGAGTATCGGCCATGGGGGTTTCCTCGGTGCCGTAGTCGAAACTGCAAGCAGATATAAGGAGTAAAAAAAACAGAAAACAGGGAATGAAAAAGGAGGAAGTAGGAAGTAGGAAGTAGTTTTTTCTTGAGAGTAACAGTCTGAACTTTCTTATTTGGAACACTTCCTCCTTCCTCCTTCCTACTTCCTACTTTCGACCACTGCCTTTATAAAATCACGGAACAAAGGCGCTGCCTGGGTGGGCTTGGATTTGAATTCCGGGTGGAATTGGACGCCAAGGCCCCAGGGGTGGCCGGTTTTTCCCTCTGTATCCCATTCGCAGCATTCTACGAGGCTGCCGTCGGGGGTTGTGGCCGTAAGCTTGAGGCCGGAATCTTCCATATCCTTTCGGTATTGGTTGGAAAATTCATAGCGATGCCGGTGCCGCTCGGAAATTTGCTTTGCCTTATAGGCCTCGGCAATGTGCGAACCGGGAAGGGTTACTGCATCCCACTTGCCAAGCCGCATAGTGCCGCCGTAATTCTTCACATCAATCTGGTCCTGCAACAGGCTTATAACCAAATGTTCTGCCTCCTCGGTAAACTCGCTCGAGTTTGCATCCTTCCAGCCAATGACATTCCGTGCCCAATCGATTACCATAATCTGCATACCTAAACAAATGCCGAAATAGGGCAGCTTATTGCGCCTTGCCCAATCGGCTGCTGCAACCATGCCGTCAATGCCCCGCTGGCCAAAACCGCCGGGAACAAGAATGCCGTCTACATTCTCGCCGTTCTTTCCTAATATAGTATCGGCATTTTCTTCCAGTTTCGCAGAATCTATTTTTACCACCTCAACTTCAACAGAATTTTCAAGGCCGGCATGAAAAAGGGCCTCGAAAACCGATTTGTAGCTGTCGGTAAGCTCCATATACTTCCCAACCATGCCTATTTTTACCTTTCCTTGCCGGTTATTAAACTTTTCCATTACCGTTTTCCAGGGTTTCAGGTTTGCATGGCGGCTTTCTACGCCTAATTTCGCCAAAATAACCTGGTCGAGCTTCTGCTGATAGAAAATAAGGGGAATTTCGTAAACCGTCGTGTTCACATTGTAGCTGGTGAACACAGAATCGGTGTCAAGATTGCAAAAAGTAGATATTTTTCGCTTTGTCGGCTCGTCCAGTATCACCGGAGCACGGCAAATCAGAATATCAGGCTGAATGCCCTGTTCCTGCATGGCTTTAACGCTGTGCTGGGTGGGCTTGGTCTTAAGCTCGCTATTCCCTACCTCAGGAATCAGGGTAAGATGCACGGAAAGCACATTCTTCCTGCCATGTTCATTTATCATCTGCCGGGCTGCTTCCAGAAAGGGAATGCTCTCGATATCCCCCACGGTGCCGCCGATCTCGGTAATAACGACATCAGTATCGGGGTCTTCCTGCGAAACGGCCATAATCCTGGCCTTAATTTCATCGGTAATATGGGGAATGACCTGCACACAGCGGCCCAGATAGTTGCCGGCGCGCTCCTTTTTTATCACGCTGTCGTAGACCTGCCCGGTGGTAACCGAATTGGCCTTGGTAATCGGCGCCGAAGTAAAGCGGGCATAGTTCCCCAGGTCGAGGTCGGTTTCCGCCCCGTCGTCGGTTACATAGACTTCGCCATGCTGATAGGGGCTCATCGTGCCGGCATCAACATTGATGTAGGGGTCGCACTTGACCATTCGAACATTGAGGCCCCGCCCTTCAAGCAAGGCGCCAATACTGGAAGCGGCTACCCCCTTCCCTAAACTGGAACAAACACCGCCGGAGACAAAAATAAATTTCTTCATGATAATAAATATAACAAATTTCCGCCTTTTCGGCTAGGGGTAGTAATTCTTAATTCAAGCATTGCGTACGGGGGACAGGACAATCTTTTGTTCGGGCGAGTTGAAAGTTCCGCCTTCGGCGGCGGCTTGATGTATTGCCTACCGACAAAGCTATGACAGCAACTTTCAAATGCCCTCACAAAAGATTGTCCTGCTCCCCCTACCTCTCTCTGCTTGAATTAAGAATTATTACCCCTAGCCGAAAGCGGACGAAAACACTATACTTATAGTATGGAATACGGTGCAGGTAATATAACAGTATTGAAAGGTTTGGAGGCTGTTCGGAAGCGGCCGGGGATGTATATTGGGACGACGGGGCCGGACGGGCTGGCGCATCTGGTATATGAGGTTGTAGATAATTCTGTCGATGAGGCAATGGCTGTAGACCCCGAGACAGGGGACAGTGGTTTTTGCACGGAAATATTGATAGTGCTCGAGCCCGGCGATATCGTGCGGGTAGAGGATAACGGACGGGGTATTCCCACGGGGATTCACCCTGAGGAAAAGGTCAGCGCTCTGGAGCTTGTTATGACAAGGCTTCATGCAGGGGGCAAGTTCGATAAAAAGTCCTACAAGGTATCGGGCGGGCTTCACGGTGTTGGTGTGTCGGTCGTGAATGCTTTAAGCGAATGGTGCCAGGCCTATGTCTACCACGATGGGAAAATCTGGACTCAGGCCTACAAAAAAGGCATTGCTACAGGGAGCGTTCACGAGGCGGCAGAGAACGAGCTTCCCGATTGGGCGGACGGCATAAAAGGCCCGGCAACCGGCACCCGCAACCCGGCCCGGGGAACGGTTATCCGTTGGAAGGCTGATGCAACAATCTTTGAAACCACAGTCTATAATTTTGATGTTTTGAGTAACCGGCTTCGTGAACTGGCCTTTTTGAATAAGGGCCTTAAAATAAGCATACGCGACGAACGCCTTTCCACGCCGAAGGTTCATGATTTTCAGTTTGAGGGGGGCATTGTCAGTTTTATTGAGTATCTTAATCAGGGTAAAACGGTGCTGCATAAGGAGCCGATTTATATTAAAGGAAGCAGGCCGAGCGAACATGACCCGGAAAATATTATCGAGATGGAACTTGCCTTGCAGTATAACGATGGCTTTAACGAAGTGATGTATAGTTTTGTCAATGACATCAATACCCGCGAAGGGGGCACACACCTTGACGGCCTTAAAACCGCTATGTCGAAGACCCTCAACGATTACCTGAAAAAAGCACAGGAAAGCAAAAACGGCAAGGGCAAAAACGCCCTGAAGCTTGACGAAAGCCTCTCTGTAGAAGATATTCGCGAGGGCCTTACCGCAGTGCTTTCTGTAAAGGTGCCCGATCCTCAGTTTGAAGGGCAGACCAAGGCGAAGCTTGGAAACAGCGAGGTGCGCGGCATCGTGCAGAGTATTGTCAACGAGCAACTCGTTCTCTTTTTGGACAGCCGGCCTGATGTTATCACTTCAATTTTGGCGAAGTCCGTGCTGGCGGCGAAGGCACGCATTGCGGCAAGGCAGGCACGAGATGCCACGCGCAGAAAAAATGCGATGGATAGCGCGGGCCTTCCCGGAAAGCTTGCCGATTGCAGCGAAAAAGACCCGGCGGTCTGTGAACTTTTCATTGTAGAAGGGGACAGCGCAGGGGGCAGCGCCAAGATGGGCCGGAACCGGAAGAACCAAGCCATCCTCTCGCTCTGGGGAAAGATGATGAATGTGGAACGCCAGCGTATTGAAAAAGTTATTACCAACGAAAAACTACAACCGGTGATTGCAAGTATTGGAGCCGGCTGCGGGGAACAGTTTAATATCGATAAAATCCGCTACCATAAGATTATTGTTATGGCCGATGCCGATGTCGACGGCTCGCATATCCGCACGCTCTTACTGACCTTCTTTTACCGCTATATGAAGCCGATGATTGAAGCCGGTTATGTCTATCTTGCTATGCCGCCTCTTTTCCGGGTGTCCTATGACCGCAAAACCTTTTATGCCTACGATGATGCAGAAAAGGATAAGCTCATGGAAGAAGCTGTTTCAATTGGCAAGGACACAAGCAAGGTTACCGTGCAGCGTTACAAGGGCCTTGGCGAAATGAACCCCGACCAGCTTTGGGAAACAACGATGGACCCGGAAGCACGGAACATCATTCAGGTGCACCTTGATGATGCGGTAGAAGCAGAGCGTATTTTGTCAACCCTTATGGGCGATGAAGTTGCCCCCCGGCGTGAATTCATTGAAGAAAACGCACTGTCTGTAGCCGAGAGGCTTGATGTGTAGTAATACTACTTAGGTAGTATTACTACACAGGCAGCTTTGCTACCTAGTTCTTTTTGGTCTTTTCCTTAAGGTCGTTTAATGCATCCATAATCTTATGGTAGAGCTCCATTAAGGCCTTGTATTCTTTTTCTGCCTCTAAGATATTATTCTCGTCCTTAAAGCCTATTATCACGGCAGCCTTTTCATGGAATTGGTGGTGTGCCTCTTCCAGAATGCTATACGAAGAAATTTCTTCGAACTGTTTGCCGTCCCCATAGACCCATTTGCCTAATGCACAATTTTTGTGGTCATCGGGGCCTGCTTTCAGTTCTTGCAGTTCGCCGTCCATGTATTTACGGAGGTTTGCAATCCAGGCACGGTGTTTTGCAACAATTAAATCATAATCAAAGGCCAGTCTTTCTACCTTAAACTTTGATACTCCCTCTACCAGCACATCAATACCATCCTGGTTCTGGTCGGTCAGATGATTCACCTCGCTTACAGCAGAATTAATCTGCTGAGCCCCTGAGGCCATTTCATTAACACTATTGGTAATTTCTGCCGTTACCTTTTCAAGGTTCTGGCTTTCAGTTATTACCTGCTTGCTCCCTTCGAGCATTACCTCTGAACTATTTTTTACATTCTGGGTAAGCTCATTGAGTTTTTCGATTGCCACAAGCACTTGCTTGCTCCCTGCACTCTGTTCTTCCATTGCATTCTTGATGGTGTCTTCCTGGTCTGCTACCAGTTTTACCCCGCCGGTGATTGCTTCAAATTTAGCAAGCACATTATCTGTTTGTGCAGTAATATTGTCTATGCTGGATTTTATCTTTTTCAGCACCTGGGAGATAGTCTTGGACTGTTCATTGGAACTTTCTGCAAGCTTTCGTATTTCATCGGCGACAACGGCAAAACCTTTTCCAGCCTCGCCTGCATGTGCCGCCTCAATGGCAGCATTCATTGAAAGGAGATTCGTTTGCGAGGCAATATTTTCCATAACGGCATTTATTTCAAGCAATCCGGCAGATTCTTTTGCAATTTCCTGAATACTCTGCGACACTTGCTGCAAACCGGTATGCCCGACATCGCTGGCGTCGGTTAAGCTTTTTACATTATCTACATTGCTCACCAGGGTATTTGTTACCGATTGTATATTGGCTATCATTTCTTCTATTGCAGAGGATGACTGTGCAACACTTTCATTTTGTTCTGCAACATTCTCGTTAAGCTGTTCAATATTGGTACTGATTTCCTGCATGGTAGCATTTGTTTCAGTAACACTGGCACTCTGATTGATAACCCGGCCTTTAATGGACTGAATATTTGCCGTAATATCACTCATCGACTTTGCCGTTTGCGACATATCGGAGGTTAATTCATTACTTACATCAAAGAGTGCACTGGCCTGGTTTTTAATTGTTAGAATTAATTCTTTTATTTTCTCGACTGTTTCATTAAGGTAAGTGCCTAAATCGCCAATCTCATCATTGCTCTTTATGACTACCGTGTCGGTAAAGTCCCCTTGGGCTACTACCTTTAAGGTATCGCCAAGTACTTTAAGCGTTCTGCGTATCCGGCCTCCCAGGAAAATAGCGACAAGAACTGCTATCACTAAACCTGCTACAATAACAATGGCAAGAATCATTTCCAAACGGGTAAGAGGCTGCAGGAATACGCTTGTATCAATAGAGACGCCAAGCCGCCAGTTGTAGACCTCTGAGACACGGTTTGTATACACCATGCGTCCTGAACCATCCTGCCCAAAATAGGCGCCGGCAAATTCTTCATTATTCATGATTGTATTGGCAAGCGCCGAAAGCCCTTTAAATCCAAAGTCCTTATCAATAGTCTGAAGACTTGTCTTCATTACTAAATCAGGATTGGAAGAACAAAAAATCAAACCTGTCTTATCAATGAGCCAGGAGGTGCTGGTCTCTCCTATGGATACATCCTCTATTATATCATTTATAGCATCAAGCCCCATCTCGATTGCCATAGCTGCACGGGTAGCTCCATTACTGCCCTGTATTGCATGAAGCATCATTATGGCAGGTTTCTGTGTATTTCTGGAAACCAGGGGCGCACTCATTGAAACGGTGTTTCCCTCGCCGAAGATAGACTTGACATAATCTCTGTCTGCTATGCTGATGTAATTTCCCGGCGTTGTTGTCGCTTGCCCGTCGGGCCAAACAATAAAAACGCTTGCTACATCTGTCCCCATAGACTTGTCTTGTAACAAGCTGTAAGCTTCCTCTTCTACAGAAGCCCTGTTGCCCGAGACAAAAACCGGAAGCGATGCTTCTATCTGCATCAGTTGCTGCTTGTTGGCGATTATCTGGTCAATCTGGTCACCTCGTGCATCGAGAAGCGACTGGCTGGTGCTCTTCATCAAGCTTTCCAGAGTAGTTTGCATCTGGGAGGCAATAACAAGGAAAATTGCTGCCATAACGACAACAAGGACAATCCCCATTGTTACAGCAATTCTCGCGCCAATAGAAAATCTTTTTTTCATAAACACCTCTTTTTTTGTTTATTATTTATACTTTCATTCAATGTATTATATCATATAATTATTATTTTGACAAGGTATTAAAAAAAATGCCGATACTATACTATGGACTTTTACTCCTGGCTGCAATCGGCGAATAATCCTGTAAAGATTGTGCTGGATATAACGATTTTAGCCTTTCTTATATACAAGGCCTACGAGCTTCTCACCAAAACACAGGCCGTGCAGCTTATAAAAGGGGCTGCATTCCTTGCTATTTTTTACGGTGTTGCATATTTATTGCGCCTTCAGACCCTGCAATGGATACTCAGTGCTCTGGCTCCTGGGCTTTTTGTCGCTATAGCCATTATCTTTCAGCCTGAATTGCGGCAAATCTTCCTTCGTTTGGGGCAGCAGGAATTTTTTCGGGGAAACAAGAATGTCCGCAATATTGATTTTGATGCAGTTCTTACCGCTGCAGAATATTTATCCAAGGCCCGGCGCGGCGCCCTGGTTATTTTTCCCCGGCGGGTTAATCTGAAAAATATTATTGAAACAGGCACCCGGATTGGAGCGGAAATTACTTCAAGCCTTATCATTACCGTTTTTGAATACGATACACCGCTTCATGACGGTGCAATGATTGTGCAAAACGGTAAAATAATAGCGGCCGGCTGCTTTCTGCCCCTTTCAAAGCGGCAGGATATTGCAAAGACCTTTGGCACTCGCCACCGGGCCGCCCTTGGCATGAGCGAAGAAAGCGATGCACTGACCCTTGTGGTCTCCGAAGAAACAGGGGCTATAAGCCTTACCTTTGAAGGTAAATTTTACTATGATTTATCGCCTGATGAAGCGGAACGAAAGATGCGGCAAATAATTGAAGAAGACAGAGGACAGAGCGGAGGACAGAACGATGGGCTTTCCTGATAAAATTCTTGCCTGGCTTCGCCCGCTTCTTGCAGGCCTTACCCATGCCTGGCCGGCAAAGGTGCTTTCCATTGCAGCGGCAATTATCATCTTTGTGTTTCACCGAATGAGTGTGCTCGAAGAACGATACTTTTCAAGCCCCCTCATCGTTGAAACAAGCGGCAACCTGACACCGGCAAGCGCCTATACACGAATGGTGCGCGTGAGCCTTCGTGGCGATATGGACAGCATCAATTCTGTTCTGGAAGATGATATTGAAACCTATCTTGACTTGAGCGCCTATAGCACAAGTGGTGTGTATAAGGCTCCGGTGCAGATTATGCGCCATGGCACAGCACTTGTTGCTCGTTCCCTGGAAATAACTGTCTCGCCTATTGAAGTAAGTATTACCCTGGACGAAAAGACCAGCCGTTATATTCCGGTTAGCCCTATAATAGAAGGCTCGCCTGCTTCAGGTTATGAGTTTGCCTCTTATACATTAAATCCTACCCGCGTGCAGGTTGAAGGCCCCCGGAGTGTGGTAAGCCAGCTTGACGATCTTTCAACCGATGTGATTAACCTTGAAGGCCGTTCGGAAAACTGGACACAAAATGTGTCTATTCAAAACCGTGACCCATTGGTAATTATTCAGGGAGACGGCATAACCGAATTTAAGGGCAATATACGAAGAATCGTGGCGCTGCGCACACTGAACAATCAGTCTATCGGCATTGAAGGACTGCAAAGTGATTTTAGCGCCAGTTTAAGCCCCGGCCTTGCTACAATTCGGGTAGAAGGCGCACAGAATGATTTAAGCGCCTGGCGGCCTGATGCAAATACGGTGTATGTTGATGCATCAGAAATAACAGCGCCTGGAACATACAACCTGCATGTGCAGGCAAGACTGCCTGGTGCATTTAGCCTTTCCCGTATAGACCCTTCAAGTGTTACAATTAGTGTGCAGAGCAATAGTATACAGAGTAATAGTGTGCAGAGTAATAATATACAGACTAATGATGAACATACTGCCGGTATAGATAGTAATGGAGAATAAGGCCTATGGCACAAGAATTATCGTTTATAGGAAAAGATGAAATAACCTGTCCTGCATGCGGGGGCAAGTTTCACCGTGAAGAACTCAGGTCCGGCTCGGGAAGGCTCATTGCCGGTGCATTAACCGACGAGCTGCACCGGGAATACCTGCCTTCCAATAAATTCGGCGAGGTCTATCCGCTTGCCTATAATGCAACGGTTTGCCCGCAATGCTGGTTTGCTTCTATGGACACAGACTTTGAGGCCCTTCCCCATGAACAGGCCGGAAAGGCCTATGACGATGCAAAAGAGAGAAAAAACTCTGTGAGTAAAATATTCCCCCATGTCGACTTCCATGAAAACCGTAATTTAATAAGCGGCGCCGCATCGCATTACCTGGTGATGCGCTGTTATGATTTTTTTCCTGTGGATTTTTCCCCCTGTGCAAAACAGGGCATTGCAGCGCTCCGTGCCGCCTGGCTTATTGAGGACCTGGATAAAAAGTATCCCGGGCAGAACTATGATTGGCTTGCAAAATTGTTTAAGGAAAAAGCACAGTTCTTTTATTCAGAAGGCCTGCGGCGCGAAGAAAGCGGCGAAGAAAAACTCAATGCAATAAAATCCTTTGGGCCTGACACAGACAAAAATTATGGCTATGAAGGGTTTTTATATTTAACCGGATTACTTTTGGTAAAATACGCCGGTAGTGCCGACAAGGCTTCACGCCTGGCAGAAATGGCAAAGGTAAAAAGCACTATTGCCAAGATTTTTGGTATGGGCGAAAAATCAAAAGGCAAACCCGGCCCGCTCCTTGAACATGTAAGGGAGCTCTATAAATCGCTGAACAAAGAACTTGGCGAATAGAAAAGCAGGTTATATCTGATGCGTAATATAGCACTAACTGTAGCATACGACGGCACGGATTATTGCGGCTGGCAAAAGCAAAAGCAGACACAAGAGCATTCACAAAAAGGCAGAGAACAACATACAGAACAAAAAACAATTCAAGAGACAATAGAAGATGCACTGGAAAAGATGCAAAGTAAACGGGCCCCTGCAGAGCATATTCACCTTACCGGCTCCGGCAGAACCGATTCGGGGGTGCATGCAGCAGGGCAGGTGGCAAACTTTTACAGCAATATTGAAAGTATTGCGGCAGAAAATTACCGGCTTGCATTAAACAGCCTTCTTCCCCAGGACATTCGTATAATGGCAAGCGAAGAAGTGCCCGAGAATTTTCATGCACGCTTTAGTGCAAAGATGCGGACATACAAGTATTTTTTTATAACAGGCCGCAATGCCTACCCCACCGAAAGCCGTTTTGCCCTGCCCTTATTCTACGAACCTGATATCACTGTCCTAAATGAATACTGCAAGTGTTTTCTTGGCGAAAAGGACTTTGCTCTTTTTACAAAGGCAGGCGACAGAAGCAAATCGACCTGCCGTTTTGTCCGGGCCTGTGGTTTCCATTATGAAGAAGGCAGATTTGGTAAACAGCTTGTCTTTGAAGTTTCCGCCAATGCCTTTTTGTGGAACATGGTTCGCAGCATGACAGGAACAGTGTTATATTACGAAAAGTTGCATACCAGCATTAGTGACTTTGAAAGCATGTTCAAGGATAGTGCCGACACCAAAAGAGACCTGCGAAAAAAAGCCGGGCCTACCTTATCACCACAGGGATTGTTTTTGTGGAAGATAGAATTTTAACACTGAAATCATAACAACCACGAATAACACGAATGGCCTTCGGCCACACGAATTTTTACTTACTTATCATAGATTATTCGTGTCGGCGAAGCCGATTCGTGTCATTCGTGGCAACATCATAAACTTAAGCGAAAAAATGTGATATAATAACAGCAGGGGGACAAAGAAATGTCAGAAAGGTCGGCGAAAGGGA
>JAISIL010000027.1 GCA_031262035.1 Spirochaetaceae bacterium
CGACTCATTCTTCAAAACCACATCCCATAACTCAACAGGGTCATCCTTGGGAATAAACAGGGTTTGTGTAGCATTAATATCTGAATAGTTACAGAAATACCGGTTGTAGGACAAACCGAAACGGGCGCTGTAGGGCGCCCGTAGGGGCGTTGCGCGCAACGCCCCTGCACCGGCGGTTCCCGCCGGCGCCGGTTGGTATGTCAACGACCAATATTCCCCGGTATCATCATCGCGTAAATACACATAATGCCCGGGCCGGTCTGCCGGAATTGCATTCCCCCGGAAGCGGGTAATACGATGATGCTCAGGCGATTTATACCAGACATAGCCACCCGCCGTATGGTTAAAAACCCCGGCCATGTCTTTCACACCAATATAATTTGTCCAGGAACAGGGGAGGTCAATCTTTTCGATGACATATTCCCTGTTCTCATTGTCAAAATAACCGTAACGCATACAGTATTCTCCTCGCTTTTTTGTTAGCCTTTTACCGCACCGGCGGCAACACCTTTCGTTATCTGTTTGCGGAAAATCAGGTAGAAAAGCAGTATTGGAATTGTTGCAATGACAAGGGCGCTAAACTGTTTGCCATAATCTGTGGCAAGTTGCCCTGCGAATGCGTTAATACCTACAGGTAGCGAACGTGTCGCCGTGCTTGATGTCAGCATGTTAATCATCATAAATTCATTCCAGGTGCCACTGAATGTCATGATACCCATAGTGACGGCAACAGGAGCAAGCATCGGCAGAATGATGCTTGAGAAAATACGCAAATATTTTGCGCCATCAATCCGTGCCGATTCAATTAAGGAAATAGGTATACTTTTTGCAAAGTCTGTTGCAAGATATACACACATCGGTAAGCCCATGCCTATATACACAATTAATACACCCAAGTGTGTATTGTAAAGCCCCACCGCATTTACCATCATGTAAAGGGGCACCATAATGCTTTGAATTACAAGCAGAATACCAACAACAAAAATACCATGCAGAACCGGTGTTGCCTTATTGGGAATTTTTGCAAAGGCAAAACCTGCCATACAGCCCAGCACAATGGTTACCGCTACGGTAATAAAAGTGTATATAACACTGTTTATAAACAATGTCCCCAACTGCCCTATCTTCCAGGCATAGGGATAATTGCCGTAAAACCAGCCCGATTTACCTAAATAACCGCCCATGGGAAGGTTTTTTGCCCCGGTAATTGAGGGGTCGCGGACAAAACGGGGTAAGTCAAGTTTTGGTAAAAGTTGGTAATCCTGTGTTGTTTTAAATGACTGCAGCAACATCCATAAAAGGGGAAATATTGCCATAACGGCAAAGGCTATCATTATTGCATATATTATAATCTTTGCCCATATAGGGCCTCTATTTACTGTCATTTTTTTTGTCCTCCTTTAATCGGTCGAACCAAAAGTTTTTTCTGCAAACTTGGTAAGTGCTATCAGAATAAAACTGATGAGAACCATTATAGTAGAAATTGCATTTGCAAGCGGAAAATTTGATGAGCCCTGAAATGCCGATTTATACATATAGATAGAAAGAACACTCGTTCGATCTGCCGGACCGCCCTGAGTCATAACCCACAAAAGGTCATAAGATTTTAGCGAACCTGATATCGCAAGAATAGCGCTGGTGACTATAATTCCTGTCATAGCAGGAATCATAATATGTGTTAAAATTTTAACTTCCCCTGCGCCGTCAATTTTTGCAGCCTCTATAACAGAATCATCTATGCCGGCAATTGCAGCAAGAAAGATGATAACATACATACCGGTATACATCCAGAGCATAACAATTAAAACAGGCGTCATTGGGCTGGAAGTAAAATCGACCGTTGCCGTTTTATCAAAAACATGCACAATCTGCATCCACACCGAGTTGTTATCCAAAAAGAAAGAACGCATCAAAATACCGATAACAACGGCAGTGATTATATTTGGAAGATAAATAACTGTCTGAAAAAAATCTACACCTTTCACCAATTTTCGTGAAAGAATATAGGCAAGGATAAATCCAAGAGGAATTTGTCCAAAGACTGAAATAAGAACAATCCAAAGGTTGTTTTTAAGCGCCATCCAAAAGGTGCTCGAAGTAAAAACAGTGATATACGATTCCAAACCCACAATTTTAACATCGGGATTGCCAAAAAGTTGCCCGCCTTTGTAGTTTGTCAAACTTAACCATATAGAAAATATGGTAGGAAAGCCTACAACGGCAATATATAAAATTACTGCCGGAAGGGCTAAAATAAAATACGAGGCCTGCTCTTCACCCCGTGAACTCAATTTACGCGCCATTAAAACCCCCTGAAAAATATGGGGCAGAAGAATCTCCGCCCCATATAAAACTATTTACTCATGTATTGTTCATCAAATGCTTTTTGTGTTGCTTCAGCAACCTGCTGGGGAGTCATTGTCCCAAGGCCAATCTGCTGAAGGCCGTTGTTCAACACAGTGTTGGTGTTACCGCTGAATTTATCATCTTCAACGGGTGTTGCAGGATACTTGCCGCCGCAATCTGCATCAAATGCACCCTGTGTTGCAAGAATTGGGTCGCGCTGTGAATTGATGCTTGCCATATCAACAGTTGTGTTCACCGGTGTGCCGATGGAACCGGTAGAAACATTGTAGGTCTGCACATCTTTGCTGAAAAGGTATTGCAAAAGTGTCCATGCCGCCTGTTGTTCCGGTGTGCCATTCTGGAGTTTTGCACTCATTGCATAGCCTGTGCCCAAAACGGTTGCTGTTGAATTTTGAAGAACCTCATTGGGAAGTGCGGGGAATACGGTGATAATCACATTCTTCTGCTGGTCAACGGGAATCAGAGCCTGGCCTGTTGTCTTGTCTGTTGCAAAAGAGCCTGCGGCCCAGTCGCCGTCAATCATGTAGGCGCTCTGCCCTGTTGCAAACATCTGGCGGGCGGTGCCGTAGGTTGAATTTAAAGAATCCTTGGCAATAACGCCGTCGTCATAAAGTTGCTTTACAAAGTTAAGCCCTGCCATCATTGAAGGGTCTGTCCACTTGAGTTTTCCTGAAAGAAGATCAGATGTCCAGGTAGCCCCTGCATAGCGGCCTGCAATAAGGCTGTAAAGGCAACTTTCCATAACCCAGTCGTCTTTGTTATCCATGGCAAGGGGGGTTTGCATTCCCGCTGCTTTCAGTGTTTTTACCTGCGAAACAAGGTCTGCATAACTCGTGGCCGGTTTCAGGTTATACTTTGCCAGTGTTGCAGTGTTAATATAGAACGCAGTGCTTGAGGTAACCGTCGAGGGAATCATATACTGTTTTCCGCCCTGAATTGCCGATACATTTGTGGCTGCCGGAATCAGATTTTTTGCAAAATCAGCCCAGCCGGGGATTGTCGAAAGATCTTTCAACTGTCCTGCATCTGCAAGGTAGGCGCTCCGTCCTGCCGGCCAGCAATAGACCACATCGGGCAGATTGTTTGATGTAGAATAGGCAAGCAGTTTTTGATGGAAAGGCTCGTTGTAGAGGTCTTCCCTGACTACCTTGATATTGGGATAGGCTTTCTCAAAGCCACCCCAAATCGCTTCGATGCTATCGGCAGCATTTGCAGCTGTCAAATCCAGGTAGTTCAGAACACTGATGGTTACCGGTGCAGAGCCGCCCGAAGATGCAGACGATGCTTCTTTCTTTTGACAACCGGTAAAAACCAGTGCCATTGCGACAAAAATAGCCGCTACGATGTAACATTTCTTCATGTTTTTCCTCCTATAGAATAATGAAGATATCGCCTTGATACTATTTCAAGGCATTTCTTTAAGTATAATACTTCCAGGGAAAAAAGTCAAGAATAAAAAAAATTATTTTTAAGCATGAAATATCAAGAATGCCCCTCGGCAAACACCAGCCAGGCGAGCGCTCCGACGGCGGCGGCGAGAGACAGGAGGGCAAGAGGAATATTGATTAAGGGCGAGCGGATTTTGTGCACGAGTTTTGGCCTTCCGGCATTGATAATTATCACTACAATAGAAAGAACCGTGCAGGAAAAACCGAGAATAGCAATAGCATTGAGCATGGCAAGCAGGAAATGCGAAGGAATTTCATAGAAAAGACCTGCCACAAAAATAAAAAGGCAGAAGGCCAGAAGAAACAGGGCAAAGTATCGTATCAACTTTATGGGCTTGTCAATTTTCACAAAATAGAGTATACTATAAAAAGTATGAGAAAATCAAGTAAGTTTCTCATTTGGTTGATTATTCTTATTTTGCTCGGCGGAACGGTGTTTTATTTTGGCTGGGTTCAATTGAAGGTGCCGCCAGGCTCGGTTGGTGTTGTCCGTTCGAAGACTCATGGTATTAACACAGAGCTTGTCCGCGAAGGCCGGTTCTGCTGGCTCTGGTATGCACTTATTCCAACAAATGTAAACTTAAGCATTTTTACCCCCGATGTTCAGCAAAAAAGTATTAATATCAATGGGATGCTGCCTTCCGGTGATATTTACCGGAATTTTATTGGCACAGAAGCCTCAAATAATGCATTTTCCTATAAAATTGATGGCAGTATATCCTTTTCTGTCCGGCCTGATGCTATTCCCCTCCTGATGGAGGAGAGAAATATTGAAAATCAAGCTGCGCTGGAACAGTATGAGGCCTCTTTAAGTCAGGATATCATTAGTTTTATTCAACAAGAGGTCTTTGCCAGTGCAGGGAACAGCGCTTCGCTGCAAAAATTGATGCAGAATGAGGCGGATAGCTCACTACTTGGCGCTGTTATCAAGCAATTTCCCCTCATCGAGAATGTTTCCCTTACCTTGAATACCGTGCAGTATCCTGATTTTGCCCTTTATGATTCGGCGCGGGGATTGTATCAGGAGTATCTGGCCTTGCAAAGCAGCCAAATGAATGCCGACATTGAAAATGCCGCTCAAAGGCGGGTTCAATTACAGACACGCATCAGTGAACTGGCACAATACGGCGAGCTTTTGCAAAAATACCCTGTTTTGCTGGATTATCTGCGGCTTGAAGGTGTAACCAATTGACGATACAATTTGTTATGGATTATATGACTCATTTTTGCAAGAGATTTGTTCTTTTTTCACTTCTTTTTTGTGTTTTTTCCCTGAGCCTCTTTGCCCAGGAAGATGAAAGCCCGCCTGATGACGAGGGCGGCAGCGATGAAAACTGGGAACTCCCCGAAATCGGCCTTTATTCTGCAGGCGACATGGTGTTGAGTATCGGCATTGGGGCTAGTTTCCCGATAGTTCTTGAGGGATACGATGGTTCCCACCTGGGAATACCTCCAGAGGGTATGCTACATGTCGGCTTTACCGGCGGGCTTGGATTCGACTACTTTATTACCCCGGAATTTTATGCCGGCGGAGAACTGCTGGGCGCCTTTTATGGAACCAGAGCGGAAAATACCCTCTATGTTCTGGAAATCATTCCACGGGCCGGGTATCAATTTGTTATAAGCCCCTTCGAAATTCCCCTGGAACTGGGGCTGGGCTTTTATGTGCAGACATTAAGCAATATCTATTATATTTGTCCCATATTGAAAGCAGGAGCAGGCTTCTACTGGCGTTTTAACACGGACTGGTCCTTTGGCCTTAATTTGAACTACAAATGGATGCCCCAATGGACAAGGGACGTGAAAAAGAACTTTGATATGCATGTTTTGGATCTCATGATTGGCATGAAGGTTCATATGTAGGTTAGGTATGCTATGAAGAAATATATTTTTACGATTATAAGCCTTGGTTTTATTCTCTTTTCCTCCTGTGAACAGGGGAATGTATTATATCAGATTTCCCTGGAGCAGCCTCCAAAAACACCTTTAATTGACGGTAGTCCGAGCAGTCTGGTAAAAACGGCGAACGGTTTGATTTATTGTGCAAATAAAACAAAGCTCTTTGTCTATGAATATGAAAATGAAAAAAAATGGTCAAGAGTATCAATTTCAGGGGCAAGCGGGCGTCTTGTTGATATTGCTGCAATTGACGATACCCTTTTTCTTCTGACCGAATCGGGCAGAACAAGAACACTGTATAAAGGGGATTCAAATGCCACTTCGAAAGATAGTATTACATTTGCCGAGTTGACAAACGGTTCGCGCTGGACCCCTGCTTCTCTTATGGCGGCCGGCAATTATATATTTGCAGCCGGGCAGGCCGGTTCTACTTCAGAAGATTATGCACTTTTATACAGCCTTGCAAGCGGGTCAACACTTGAATGGGTCGAAACTTCTGCAAACCTGCCCCTGGCTGTAGGAATGTTAAATGATGGCACAAACGACCGCTATTATGTATCATTTGCGGCAAATGCAAGCGGTTCGGGCAATGGTATAAAATCGGCAGTACCACCGGAATTTTCTGCTCTGGCCTCATTACCTATAATGCCTGACAGTAACTTGGGAAGCGGAAAAGGGTTTCTTGCTTTTTACAATGTGGGTAATGAATTAATTGCTACCGCAAATAGCAGCCTGAACAATGCTCTTATTTGGAAAATTCAAAGAGATGGAAGTTCGGGTGACTCACAAAAAAAATCATATACTTCTGTCCTTTTTTCCCGGGCTTTGGGCATTTGGGATGATGGCACAAATAAATACTTGCTTATTGGACGAGCCAATAATTACAGTTCAACGAGCACCTATTATTACTGGGGCTATTATACCCTGCCTATAAGCGGAGATAGTGTTGATATAAGCGGTTCCCTTGACACACTTGGTTCTGCAATGGGTATGGAAGGGGAAGCCTATAATAGTTCCATTGGGTATTACGGCATACATAGTTTTGTTCAGGCCGATAGCGGCGGCGGTACAGCAGGAAAACTCTTTGCTTCAACAATGAATAATGGCCTTTGGATGCTTATCAATAATGATGGCTATCAATGGGAAGTCGTTGGGGATAATGAATAGCGATGAGAGTGAAGCCTTATTTAGTAGTGCCGCAGGGCTAAATGCTTCGGGTAAATCCGGCGAGGGGCCCCTTGCAGACCGCATGCGTCCCCGCAGCCTTGATGAGGTAATTGGGCAGGACCACATTGTCGGTCAAGGCCGGCTTTTAAGGCGGAGTATTCAGGCCGACCGTTTAAGCTCGGTGATTTTTTACGGGCCACCGGGTACCGGAAAAACAAGCCTTGCCCGTGTTATTGCAAACACCACAAAAGCCTATTTTGAAAGCCTCAATGCAGTCCTTACCGGTATAAAGGATATCCGTGAAGCAATTGACAAGGCCGATGAGCGAAGGCGGCTTTACGGCAGGCGGACCATCCTTTTTGTTGATGAGGTGCACCGCTGGAATAAGGCCCAACAGGATGCGCTTCTTCCCTGGGTAGAAAACGGCACGGTTATTCTGATTGGGGCAACCACAGAGAACCCTTTTTTCGAGGTGAACCGTGCCCTGGTAAGCCGAAGCCGCATCTTTCAACTGAAGGCCCTGGACGATAAGGCATTGTATCAGGTAGCAGAAGCAACACTTCAGGATAAAGAACGGGGTTACGGGCGCTGGAAGGTAGAGTTTGAAGAAGGGGCACTGGAACATCTGGTCGAGGTGGCATCGGGGGATGCAAGGTCTTTGTTGAATGCCCTGGAATTGGCGGTGGAGACGAGTGAATGGGAAGATAACCCCCCACCTAACCTCCCCCGCAAGGGGGGAGGGACTACTGGTAACAATAACTCCCCTCCCCTTGCGGGAGGGGCTGGGGGAGGGGTCGGTTGGCCGCCGACCGATGGCACTACCATTTATATCTCGCTTAAGGCTGCTGAGGAGTCTATTCAACGCAGGGCGGTTTTGTATGACCGGGATGGGGATTATCATTTTGATACAATAAGCGCCTTTATAAAAAGTGTTCGGGGGAGTGACCCTGATGCGGCCCTCTATTGGCTGGCAAAAATGGTTCGGGCCGGGGAGGACCCTGCCTTTATCTTCCGCCGTATGATTATACTTGCAAGCGAGGATGTCGGTTTGGCAGACCCTCATGCCCTGGAAGTCGTTATTGCCTGTGCCCAATCCTTTGACCGCATTGGTTTTCCTGAAGGGAATTTCCCCCTTGCCCATGCCTGCCTGTATTTAGCCACTGCGCCAAAAAGCAATTCGGCACTGGCCTTTTTCGATGCACTTGCCGAAGTGGATAAAGAGGATGCAGAAGTTCCCAATCATTTACGGGATGGCAGCCGGGATGCCGAGGGCTTCGGACACGGGGAAGGTTATGTCTACCCGCATGCATACCGTGACCATTGGGCCGCCCAACAGTATTTACCCACAGCCCTGAAAGGCAAAACCTTCTACACGCCTTCGATTGTCGGCTATGAAGGAAAGATACGGGAAGAATTTTTCCGTAAACGGGAACTTCAGGCTGCGGTGGTGCTGGGAGATGATACGGGTGCAGGGGCGTATGTAGGGGCGGGTTTGAAACCCGCCCCTACATACGCCGACGGGGAAATCCTCACCTGGTCAGCCTCCTCAAAGGGCAAAGAAGGATGGTTTAAGAGGTTGGAGTCCGGGCGAAGTAGTTTATTGCTACAAGACCGGGATGCAATCATCAATGCGGCCCCACCGGAACGGCACAGTCGGGTGTTGTTACCAATGTGTAATGACGGCCTCTTACTCTGGGAATGCTTACGAAAATGCCCCGAAGGCTTAATCGCCGGCACCGTAGACAGCGAAGACGCAAAAGACGCCTTGCTTCGTCTTGCACAGGTGCTTGATGTAATCGACCAGCCTGAAATACAGGTTGTAGGGGTGGGTTTTAAACCCACCCCTACAACCGCAACAACAGCATTTTCTACCGACGCCTTCGACCGTATCTATCTCCGTGAACCCTGGCGGCATTCGAAGAATCCCCCTGAAGACATGGTAGCCTTTGCCAAAGAGGCTCTTGGTATGCTTGCACCCGATGGGGCCCTTGTTTTGCTGCAATCCCCGCCGGCACTGGGGATGCGGCTTTCCCGTATATTAATAGAAGAAAACCTTTGTTCTGCCAGCCTGGCAAGCAGCCTTGAGGAGGCGGAAAAGGAATTTTTTGCAGGCGATGCAGACCCCCGTTTAGGCTGGGGGAAGGAGGCTTTAGAAGCGGCCTTTAGCGGTTTTTCGCTTAGCATTACCGAGATGGCACAATCGGAAGAACGGCTGCTGCGCGAAAAGGACCTTGCAGGCTGGTTTGACAAGGAAAAATCCCCCTGGGGCGCTGCCATTTCGGCAAAACTGGGAGACAAGGCATTCAACACTGTCCAAAATGCCCTACAGGACAGGGTTAAAGAAGGACCGATTACCTGGCGCTGGACAAGTCTTCTTTTCAGGGCAAAATTATTTACTTTCAAATTCCAA
>JAISIL010000104.1 GCA_031262035.1 Spirochaetaceae bacterium
TATATTATGAGTATGGTTGAAGAAAGTGTTAATTATTCGGAGCAGTTAAGAGACGCATTAAAAAAACGAAAGAGCTGGCTTGAGTCTACCGAATTACCCCGCTTAAAAAATGAATTACAAGCCTATCATAATGCATTTTATTCTCTCTATAAATTAATGCTTTCCAAGGGGCTTTTGCAGTATGACCCCTACAAGGGCGACACAAAGATTGAAAAACTTACCGTCCCCGATTCTTCAAGTTTTCCTGATATAGAAAGAACGGCGGTATTAAGCATTCGGCTTTCCATCTTTGATAATCAACTGGACTATCTTGTTAATTTTTTCTCGTCTTCGGCTGATACTATTGGGCTCGAGAAGCTGAAACGGATAAATGCCCTTGTCTCCTATGTCGACTGGGAACATCTGATTCCCGATGAAAAATATGGCTCGGTTACCAAGGGGGTAGCGCAAATATGCGCAGAAATAAAGAAGAATGCCGATAGTTTTGCCACAACCCTGATTGCCGGTTCATTAAGGCAATTGGTGGAATCCTATGGGAAGATTATGCCGATACTGGAAGAAATACGGATTTATCAAAAAGAAACGGTAAAACTGACCATAAGGGAAAAGGTAGTTCAGGAACTTCCACCGGAACAGCGAAATGATACAGCGAGCATCAAGAAAAAATACAATGAACTATTCCCCGGCAAGTATTATTATCCCGACCTTGTGACCGAGCTTTTGGCAGAAGATAACGGGCAGAACGGACAGCACACCAAGGATGGTATTCTTGAGAGCCTGAAGTGCCCTGATGTAGCAAAAGGAAAAGAGGAGCAAAAAGACAGGCCCTCCCCAAAAGAAGTGCTTCTTGATGGCCTTCGTATTCTGGGGCAGTTAAGCGCCACTATTGAAAATATTAAAGATAAATTTAATGAAAATGTAAAAGTGCTTAAAATGCGGCAGAAAACACTCTGGGAAAAGATAGTCGCCTTTTTAAGAAAAATATTTAATGTGCCCCTTGAACCTGATGTTTTCGAAATAGTATATGTAGATTCGGCAAAGGGAATAAAAGCAACCGAGAGCCTTTATTATGATACCTTCAGTAAAGAAATACTTTCCAAGATTGAACATTTAAAGGTTTTTGCCCGCACCGATGAAGCGCAGGCCAAAAAATTCCAGTCATTGCAGAACGAAGAATTGTCCAGCATGTTAAAGAGGCAGATAGAGGATATACAAAAACTCTACCGTATTATGGACGCCCTTGACGATTATTTTAAGGCAAATGTAGATGCAAATTATCGGGATAGAATTATGGGAGTAAAAAACGAGCTTGCCGCAATCAAAAATATGTTGGTAAAATGCAATCAAAGGTGCTATGAATATGCATCCCTGGTTGACGAAATGAAAGATGAAATAAAGGACGAGCTGCCAATAGGATGAAACATAATTTATTAACCAGTATCTTACTTGTTTGTCTGCCGGCCTGTGCACTTCTTTTGCCATCCTGCATGCACGAAATAGTTCCCGTTCAGGACGCCGGAGCCTTACCTTCCGAAAACACTGAAGAACTGCCTTCTTATGCAGAAATAAGGCCGCGCAGTGAAACAACCAAGGAACTGACCACCGTGTTCTACACAAGCGATCCTGAGCTTGACCCCCGCCTTTCCTATCTTTCTACCGAGGCACAGCTTTTTACCGGCCTTTACGAAGGGCTCTTTACCTATGACCCGCGAACAATGGCCCCGCTGCCTTCTATGGCAGAATCTTATACCGTTTCCGAAGACAAAAAAACCTGGACCTTTAAGCTCCAGAAAAATGCACAATACAGTAATGGCGATAAGGTCCGGGCATCAGATTTTGTCAATGCCTGGATTAGCCTCCTTGACCCCTCGCGCGATGCCCCCTATTCATCGCTTTTCGATGTAATAGACGGTGTGGCCGCTTACCGCGACAAGAATAATAAAACAAAAGACGCCTCAAAGGTCCGGATTAGCGCAACAGATGACAGCACCTTGGTAGTAGGCCTTGTGCATCCTACTTCGTTTTTACCCTATATCCTCTGCCATCATTCTTTTTCACCGATTCACCCATCGCTTTTAAACGAAAAAGATTGGTTTCACCTTGCCGCACAGGGAAAATTGATTGGAAATGGCCCTTTTTACATTGCAGACTATATGGCAAACACCAGCCACGACTACAATGACGCCAGCTTTGTCCTGAAAAAAAGCCCCTACTACTGGGATAAGGACAATGTAGCCCTTGAAACAATCAATTACCGGATGCTCGAAGATTTAGACACGGCCTCTATGCTCTGGAATTCAGGTTTTGCACGCTGGCTTGATGGTAATGTTAATTACGATACCCTGAACGATACTTCGGGCATCAAGGTAAATACCCTTTTCTCAACCCACTACTTTTTTATTCGTTCGGTAAAAAAACCTTTGCAAGACAGCCGTGTCAGGCAGGCCATGACTCTGACCCTTCCCTGGCAGGACATACGCTCAAACTACAATCTGCCTGCCGAAACGCTGGTCTATCCCCTGCGGGGCTATCCTGAAATAAAGGGCCTTAATACCACAGATATCGACAAGGCCAAAAAGCTCCTTGCCGAAGCCGGTTATCCTGAAGGCAAGGGCATTGAACAAATTGTCATTCGCATACCGCAAGGCGAAGTAGGCGAAAAGGTTGCCGGCATGCTTGCAGACAATTGGAAAAAGCAACTGGGCCTTACTGTTAAAATCGAAGTAACCCCTGCGGCAAACTATTTTAACCTGATTAAAGACGGCAATTATGATGTAGGGGTAACCACCTGGATAGGCGACTTTGCCGACCCCTATACTTTTTTGCAGAACTGGCGTTCCGATTCTAACCTGAACGATGCAAAATACAATAACCCTGAGTATGATGCCATTCTTGACCGTTCTATGCAGGAAGAAGGCGAAGCCCGCTGGAAGACCCTTGGCGAGGCCGAACAGATTCTCCTCGATAGCGGGGCCTGCCTTCCCCTTTCCTACAACTATGCACTGAATATAATTGATACAAACGAAATCGGCGGCTGGTTCTTAAATGCCCTGGATATTCATCCCTTCAAGTATCTTTACTATAAAACCCTCCGCGCCCTCCCCGGCGTTGTGTAAGGCGAGCTCAGACGGATATTCTTTCATAACAAAACCAATCCTTATCAAATTTATGCGTTTCTCCACAGCGATTGAATCCATTTTTTTCATAGAAAGCCAATGCAGCGGGATTCGTCGGACTGACTATTATTCTAATACCATCAAATCCTTTTTCTTTCATTGTTTTGATGATATTTTGAAGAATAATTGATCCTATACCTTGTTTCTGCATAATTGGTATAACACCTATTCTTGCCAGTTCACATGGTTTTTTTGGCGTCCATTTTAAATTTTCTAATTCATCAAAATCACCTGCTGATGCAACACCAATTATATTACCATTTTTCTTTAATACATATAGCCATTTATTATTTATATCATTTTCCGCTGTCTCTTTACTCGGATAATCTAAATCCCAAGTACATCCTGGAGTACCAATTAAACTATGATATATTGAAACTATTTCTGGAATGTCATCATGAGTCCCTAATAAAAAAGTATAACCGTTCATTGAAATCTACCTCATTTCATTTATTTTTACATTCGGATTTATATATCGTTTCTTATCATATGTCTTTGAATCATAATTTATTGCGCAAGTCGGGCATCGATGATAACAAGCCAAACATGCTATACAATTTTGCTTGAATACTATTTCCTCATTTTCTATTTGGATATTTTTCACTGGACATATTTTTATACATATTTGGCATTTATTACATTTATCTGTAACATTAAAATGTTCATATGCCATTGTTGGCCATTTTAAAGCATTATTCTCATGAATTCTATCACAAAAGAAAAATATGTTTTTGTTTATCGTGTTAGTTTCATTTCTTTTTATTCGTTCTGCTATTTCTCCTATTGTTTTTTTGGAACTTTCTAATTGCTTCATTATATATTTCTCTGGTGGAACAAAATCTATCGTAAAATTTTCAGGCATCTTTAATGTATATATATCATTAACAACTAATTCACTCTTGTCGAATAGTTTTTTAAAATAATATCTTGCATTTCCTTTAAACCCGCCATAATGTAACACACCATAATATATTTTGTTTTTATATAGTTTAATTCTGTCAATAAATTGTTTTATAATAATTGGTACCCCAAAACTATAAATTGGTGATACAATTATAAGTCTAGAGTAATTAACTAATAATTCTATATCAGTAAAGGGAATATAAAAAACATTGCTGCCCTCTATATGTTTTTCAAGACTTAGGGCTATGTCAAACCCATTTCCAGTACCGCTAAAATAGCAAATAGCTGTTTTCATTTTTCTTACCATCCAATTCTAATTTATTTTCAAACTCGTCGAGTTTGGCATTATACCGTTCTTATCCCGAATTTGTCAATACCCATTTTGAGGAGTGTTAACGACCAGCCCCAAAAAAGGTCTCACGCGGAGGCGCGAAGACCGCGGGGGTGGTGGCCGGAAGTCCTCTCCGGTGGTCGAGTCTGTGGTCCCTGAGCCTGTCGAAGGGTCGAGACCACATAGTTCGCGGCGGAGGGCGGCGTTGATGCTTTATCGCACTACCTGTAAGCCGAAGTGCTTCTCTATCGGGTCGAAGTCGCGGTCGTGGTGGAGCAGGGCGAGACCGTTTAGTATGCAATAGGCGGCGATGAGGCAATCGTTGGGCTTCCTGATGGTGTAGCCTTTAGTGCGCAGGGTGCGGAATATCTCCGCACCGTATTCGGCGGCTTTATAGATACCCATTCGCCCACGAAAACACTTGCGAAAGGTTCTGCGGGCAACTGTCAATGCTTTATCACCACGCACGCCTTGTAGCACTTCCTGAAAGACCGGTGGACACAACCATACATCATAGCCATTGTCAAGCAGGGCTGCCAGGTGTTCCTTTTCGACACTTGTGGCGCGTGGGTTGAAGTAGTCTATCCACACAGTGCTGTCCGCCAGCACATCATCGTCGAGTTCACGCTTTAGGGTCATAGCCTTCAAAGAAGGGGTTCTCGTCCCCGATGGTTTTCAGCGCCTTATGTGCCGCATCTCGTAGTTCCGCGCCACGGATATACCGTTCTACCGCCACCTTGACAAGTTTCTGGGCGTCATCAATGCCAGTGAGTTTCTGCGCCCGTTTCCATTTGCGGTCGTTCAGTTCTATCGTTGCCGTCATATCACAACCTCCATACCTTCAAATATACCCCATTCTGCGGGAAAAATCAAGTGCCCCCGGTAAATTAACAGGGCAAAATCATTTAACTTTATAGTAACCACGAATAACACGAATGGCCTTCGGCCCAACATCATAAACTTAAGCCTCAGTAGCTGGGTTTGAGGTTGCATTTGTATTTGTTTGAA
>JAISIL010000108.1 GCA_031262035.1 Spirochaetaceae bacterium
GATATTATGAATTTCACCAATGCGCAGGGAAAAAAACTGCTTGACCAATACAAGCAAAAAGATTTGCAGGACTTTCTGACAAAAAAGACAACTCCGCTTGGTGATGAAAGTTTGCCCGAAATCCTTATCTTTGTGGTTCAGGATTCAACAAAGTATTTTATATACGCCGACCAGTTGATGATGGTCTGCATCAATTTCCTTCATGAATTAAAGCCCCAGGTTCGTCAGGCGGTTATCAACTATTGGAGCAAATCAATCAAGGCCTTTCAAAAAACGTCTTCAATGCAGCAGGATGATGAATATGAAACGCTTATCCGGCGTTATTCTAACCAGCTTTCTCCTATACTGATGTCTATTCTGGCAAGTCCGGTGACTGCAATTGTGCAGGAAGAAGCCCTGCTAAACAAAACCCTGCCAATGAAAAGCCGCATGTATGATGAAAGGGGCATTCTTTTGCCGGTGAACCATCTTATTCAGATGGAGAGAAAAGAGATGTTAAACCGGGTAAAGATGCTCCTTCCTGTTTGGTATTCAATTCCCTTTATCTATAAACTTTTATCACTTTTCATGCGGAAAAAGTATAATAAGGCCATTGATTGGGAAGACAGCCTGAATATGGGCGCTTATAAGACACAGCCGGGCGCAGACGGGGGCGCAGACGGCAGAGTAGTCGTTCAGCAGTATCAGCGTTCTCTTGTGCCAACCGGCGAGACATTGGATACCTACATCAGTAAATTAGAGAACAACTGGCCCAGAATAATGGACGAGGCTTCCCTGCAAACGATGAAGAGTGATATTCATAAACTGATAAACGGCCGTTTGCGAAGCTACCTGCGCCTGCAGCCCCTGAAAAACTTTAGCCGTAAAGATATTGATGACCTGGCCATAACAATTTACCATGATACCGGTTCTTTGCAAAAACTGGGCACAAAGCCAAGTATGATTTTGTATATCAAGCTTATTATCTTTAAAAATATTTTCGCTGTTCGCTAAAAAAATTCTTCTATTTGAAAGCAAGAGCAACAAGCTTGCCCTATTATAGGTGTATGGGGATTGAGACCCCCATATAAATTTATGCCTATAGGAGGGCGATATGAACAATAATCTCAACAGTATCCTTATTGAAGGAAATCTTGTCCGGGATGCCGAAATCAAGGCTACTCCCCGCGGAACCCAGGTCTGTAAATTCAGTCTGGCCTCGAACCGTTTCTACAAGGGGGCCGATGCAAAGATTGAGCAGGAAGTTTCTTATTTTGAGGTAGAAACATGGGGAAAGCTGGCAGAAAGCACTTATTCCCAGGGCAAGAAGGGCCGGGGCCTGCGGGTAGTAGGACGCATCAAGCAGAACCGGTGGCAGGATGAAGAAGGGAAAAACCATTCCCGCATCATCATTGTTGCCGAGCATGTAGAATTCAAACCTGAATTCCACAAGGAAGAAGCGGTAGCACAGGCCGAAGAAAGCTATGCAGAGGAGGCAATGGCATACTAAGCCTGGCCGAGCATTGCCTCTATTTGCACCTTGGGTATGGCGCCTACCTGGCGTTGAACAAGTTTACCCTCTTTGTAAAGCGCCAGGGTAGGAATAGAAACGACCTCGTGCTTCATTGCCAGTTCGTTTTCTTCATCGACATTGATCTTGCCGATTTTTACCTTGCCGTCCTGTTCTGCAGCAATCTGGTCCAAAATAGGGGCAATCATCTTACAGGGCCCGCACCAGGAAGCCCAAAAGTCCAAAAGCACCGGAACCGGTGACTGTAATACTTCACTCTCGAAGTTTGCCTTCGTTATTGTTACACTCATACCTTTATTATAGCATTTCCAAAAAAAAATAGCAATAGGGCTTGACGAAATTTGATTTATCTATTATCCTAATAGGTGAGCGTATAAAGGCGCAGTTTTTCGAAGAAAAACTGTGTAAGAAAATTCGTTTACGAATTTTCTTTGCCGGCGTGGCGGAATGGCAGACGCAGTAGACTCAAAATCTACCGTAGGTAACTATGTGTGAGTTCAAGTCTCACCGCCGGCAAAAGCAAGCCTTCGGCTTGCTTACACAGAATTGCTACGCAATTCTGCGCATACATGCGGTGCTTGTATGTGAAGGTGCGCAATTCTGCGCATACATGTGGTGTTTGTATGTGAAGGTGTGCAATTCTTTGTTTGTATGTGGCGTTGCGCAATTCTGCGCATACATTAATATATGCAAAACGATAAAAATTATGCTGCTGACCGTCTTGGGATAGAACCTGTTGGTAGACTTCTTTTAAAGTTCTCTTTGCCGGCTATTACCGGAATGATTGTGCAGGCGCTTTATAATATGGTTGACCGGGTCTGGGTTGGCCGTGGGGTGGGGGAAACGGCTCTTGCCGGGCTCTCCCTTGTTATGCCCCTTATGACAATCACCTTTGCCTTTGCAATGCTTTTCGGTGTCGGTTCCGCTAACCTTATTTCGATACGGCTGGGGCAAGGCCGTAAAGACGATGCACAAAATGCATTAGACCACTGTTTTTGGCTTTTATTCCTCTCTGCTACAATCCTTATGACGGTGCAATTGAGCTTTCTTAAGCCGCTTTTATCGATTTTAGGGGCACAGGAAGGCAGCGGCGCCCTGGTCTATGCGGAAAAATACTATCAGATTATATTATACGGCACCATTTTTAACCAAATAGGCTTTGGTTTTTCGCACTGCACAAGGGCACAGGGTTTTCCCACGATTACCATGATTGGTATGTTCATAGGCGCTGGGCTTAATATGGTGCTTGACCCGATTTTCATTATGGCGCTGGGGCTGGGTGTGCAGGGCGCCGCCTGGGCAACAATCATTTCGCAACTGGCTTCGATGATATGGCTTTTGAGTTTTAGCATGTCAAAAAAGGCTGTTATCAGACTT
>JAISIL010000127.1 GCA_031262035.1 Spirochaetaceae bacterium
AGGAGGATGAAGTCGCCCCCTCCCCCAACCCCTCCCGCAAGCGGGCGGGGAGTAACTGGAACCAGTGACTCCTCCCCCTCTGGGGGAGGTTGGGTGGGGGGGTCCGATGCCGGAACAGCAATCCCGAACCTGTCGGCATCAGGGTCATTGGCCATAACTACATCGGCATGGAGTTTTTTGCCAAGTTCTACGGCCATTTTCATTGCCGGCGCTTCTTCGGGGTTTGGTTTTTCCACAGTGGGGAAGTCGCCATTGCCTTCGCGCTGTTCGGGAACAGTAGAGACCTTTAAGCCAAGGCCTTCCAGCACGGGCTCTACCTGATAGGCCCCTGTTCCGTGCAATGGTGTGTAGACAATTTTGCACTCGCCGGCCATCTTTTTTATCAATTCCGGCCTGAATAGTTTTGACTGCACCATTTGCCGGTAAGGAATGTCTACTTCTTTATCAATCATCTGCAAAAGCCCCTTCGCAAGAGCTTCTTCTTTTGTTATTTCTTTAATCTCTGTAACGGCATTAACTTCTTTTATAATACCTTCATCATGGGGAGGAATAACCTGTGCGCCACCCTTCCAATAAGCCTTGTAGCCATTGTATGCAGGCGGATTGTGGCTTGCCGTTACCACCACCCCGGTATCGCAATCAAAGTGCCGCATTGCATAGCTTAAGACCGGTGTCGGCCGAAGCGAGGTAAAAAGGTAGGCCTTTATCCCATTGGCCGCAAAGACCAACGCTGTTTCCAGGGCAAATTCCGGTGAATAATGCCGGCTGTCGTAGGCAATGGCGGCGGACAAACCGCCCGTATGGGCGGCTTGTAGGGGCGTTGCGCGCAACGCCCTTACAAGATAGTTCGCAAGCCCCTGTGTGGCACGTTTTACCACGAAGGTGTTCATGCGGTTGTAGCCGCCGCCGATGACACCGCGAAGGCCGCCGGTGCCAAATTCCAGGTCGCGGTAAAAACGGTCTTCCAATTCCTTGAAAGAGGCTTCATCGCCTTTTGCCAATAGATCGGATACTTCTTTTTTAAAGTGTTCGTCATGTTCCCTTGAGATGTATTCGTTAGCTTTTACAATTATAGTATTTTTGTCCATAATTTTTTCTCCTACCCTCAAGTATAACAAAAATCAAAATTAAAATCAACCACGAATAGACACGAATGCGCCTAACGGCGCACACGAATTTTTCATTACAATTCTTTTATTATTCGTGTAGCGCTTTAGCGCTATTCGTGTTCATTCGTGGTTTAAAATAACACCCGCAAAACCGGTTTCCGGGCTGCCTCGGTTTCGTTTAAACGCCCGACTGGGGTGTTATGTGGGGCAGACTTTAGCAGTTCCGGGGTGGCTTTTGCTTCTGCTGCTATTTTTTTGCAGGCATCGGCGAAGGCGTCAAGGGTTTCCTTGCTTTCCGTTTCCGTTGGTTCTACCATGAATGCCTCGTGGACAATCAGGGGGAAGTAGGTGGTGGGCGGATGGAAACCATAGTCGATAAGCCGCTTGGCAATGTCCATGGTGTTGATGTGTGCCTCGGGGTTAAGGTCCGGGGCTGCAACAAACTCATGCATACAGGGCCTGCCGCCTTTCCCAAAGATGCCGGCAAAGGGTGTCGGGTAATCGTCTTTAATCAATTCCCTAAGATAATTGGCGTGGAGCACAGCAAATTCTGCAACACGACGAAGGCCTTCTTTTCCAATCATCTCAATGTAGGCATAAGAACGGGCCAGAGCGGCAAAATTCCCCCAGAAACTCTTCACTGAACCAATGCTTTGGGGCATTTGGGTGAGAGAATAGGCTGGCTCTCCGGTGGTCGAGCTTGTCGAGACCACTACTATTTTGCCAGGCAAAAAGGCCGATAATGTTTCATTTGCGGCTACAATTCCGGAACCGGGGCCGCCGCCGCCGTGGGGGGAGGCAAATGTTTTGTGCAAATTGATGTGCAAAACATCAAAACCAAGGCTTGCAGGCTGGACGATTCCGATAATGGCATTCATGTTTGCCCCATCGCCATAGACCAAACCACCTGCCTTATGGATAATTGCCGTAATCTTTTCGATATTTGCTTCAAAAAGGCCCAATGTGCTGGGATTGGTAATCATAATACCGGCAAGGGTTTTTGCATTTTCGCCTGAACAGGCTGCCTCTAATGCCGCTAAATCGATGCCGCCTGATGCATCACTGGGAATAGTTTCGGTTATAAAGCCTGCCATGGTGCAGGTTGCCGGGTTTGTTCCGTGTGCAGAATCGGGAATAAGCATACGGGTGCGGCTTGTTTCCCCACGGCTTTTGTGATAGGCACGAATCATTAAGGCCCCGGTTAGCTCCCCGTGTGCTCCGGCCGCAGGCTGCAATGTAACGGCTTTAAACCCGGTGATTGCCTTTAGGGATTCCTGCAACTTATACATTAATTCAATGGCCCCCTGCGAAGCCGCCTCGCCCTGCAATGGGTGCGCCCGCCTGAAACCGCTGAGGCCTGCCGCTTCTTCATTCATTCGAGGGTTGTATTTCATGGTGCAGGAACCAAGGGGGTAGAAGTTTGAATCTACCGAATAATTCATTTGTGAAAGGCCTGTCCAATGCCGCATTGCCGTTGATTCATCCAAAGACGGCAAGTGTAATTCTGCACGGAGAAGGTTCTTTGGCATGGCTGTTACAGGAACGCCGCATTTGGGAAGGGTAAAACCTTTCCGCCCTGTCCGGGAAATTTCATTCAGTAACTGCATCACTTCGCCTCCTCTAAAACAGCCTTCAACAGAGCCGCATACTCATCCATCTGGGCCTTTGTGTTTTTTTCGGTAACACAAACCAACATCTCATTCTTCTTATCAGGATAATAACGCCCCAAGGGAAGCCCAGCCACAATCCCTTTATCAAACATCTTCTTATAAACTAATTCCGCATCGCAGGGAAGTTCAACAACAAACTCCTTAAAAAACACCCCTTTGCGACTTTGCGTCTTTGCGTGAGCTTTTTCCTCGATAATACTTGCAAGATAATGAGAGTTATTCCAGCAAAGTTCCGCAACCCCTTTCAAACCCTCAGTCCCCATCAATGAAAGATAAATCGCCGCCCGCAACATCGCCAAACCTTCATTACTGCAAATATTCGACACAGCCTTTTCCCGCCGGATATGCTGTTCACGGGCCGCAAGGGTCAGCACAAAACCACGCCGTCCCTGGTCATCATGAGCCTCCCCGACAATCCTTCCCGGCATCTTGCGCATTAAGGCTTCTTTTACGGCCATCACCCCAAGGTAGGGGCCGCCAAAATTGAGGTCGTTCCCCAAGCTCTGGCCTTCCGCCGTCACAATATCAGCGCCGTATTCACCGGGACTCTTGAAGATACCCAGCATAATCGGGTCGGCATGGACAATAAAAAGAGCGCCTGCGGCGTGAACCGCATCGGCAAGGCCTTCAAGGTCGTCGGGAATCTCGCCCAGAAAATCAGGGTAAGCAGCGATGAGGCAGGCGAGGTCTTGGGGAACCCCCACCCGGCCTCCCCCAGAGGGGGAGGAGTTATAGGTCTCAATAATCGCTCCTCGCGGAGCAAGATAAGTCTTCAATACTTCAATATATTCAGGATGAAGGGTTGCGGGGATTAGAACTTTCTTTTTCCCCTGCCCTTCGCCATTCTTCAAGGCCATGATTGCCGCTTCGGCAAGGGCGGTTGCTCCATCGTAGTGGCCTGCATTGGAGACATCCATTCCGGTCAGGCTGGTGACAAGGCTTTGATACTCAAAGATAGCCTGCAATGTTCCCTGTGCAACCTCGGGCTGGTAGGGCGTGTAGGCGGTAAGGAACTCGCCGCGGCTTGCAATGGCCCCTATAATAGAAGGAACATAGTGATTATAGGCTCCGGCTCCGAGGAACCACTTATAGGTATCGGCATTTGCATTGCGGCCGGCCATTGCAGATATTTCCTGCAAGACTTCCATTTCGCTTTTTCCGGCCTCAAGCTTGATATCCGGGTAGCGGAGAGATTTGGGAACATCTCTGAATAAGTCATCAATAGATTTTATTCCAAGCGTGGCAAGCATCTGCTGCTCTTCCGCTGGAGTTGTGGGTATATAGGGCACTTAAAACCTCCTCGTAAAGGCTAAAATTATTTACAAAATTGCCTTATATGCTGCTTCGTCCAGAAGTGCATCAAAATCGGCGTCATTGTCGGCTTTTATTTTTGCAATCCAGCCTTTGCCGTAGCAGTCCTGATTGATTGTTTCAGGGGCGCCGCTGAGAGCGTCATTTACTGCGGTAATTGTTCCTGCAATGGGCAGGTAAATATCGCTGGCTGCTTTTACCGATTCAACAACGGCAAAACCTGCCTTCGCGGCAAAATGGGCGCCAACTGCAGGCAGCTCGACAAAGACAATGTCTCCAAGGCTTTCCTGGGCATGGTCTGTAATCCCAATGATGAATTCCGCGCCGTCTTTTGCGACAAATTCATGGGTGTCTGTGTAACGAATATCCATATAATCTCCTCTATAATTAACCACGAATAAACACGAATGGCTAAAGCCACACGAATAAAATCATTCGTGTCCGTCGAAAGGCGGATTCGTGTTCATTCGTGGTCTATTTTCTGTATACAGGCAAATACAGCGGCCTTTTTGCGACAACTGCATCCTTACCTGCGCCTCTTATCTCTACCTTTAATTGAGTCCCTACTTTGGCGTATTCCGGGGGGACAAAGGCGTTGGCGGAATAGGTGCCGACTGTGGGGCAGAACATGCCGCAGACACAGAGGCCGCTTGTGGTGCCATCGCCGAGCGGCTTTCCGTCTGCATCAAGCACCCTGTAGCCTTCGCGGGGAACACCACCGGTGATGTTTAGTGTGCAGAGCTTGCGTGTAAGGCCTGCTTCTTTTGCCTTCAGCAAGGCCGCCTTGCCAATAAACTCCTTGTCAAAGTCGCATGCCCAGGAGAGCAATGCTTCCATTGGCAGTATTGATTGGCTGATTTCGTGTCCATGCAGGGGCATGCCGGCCTCGAAACGGAGGCTGTCCCGTGCCGCCAAACCAATGGGACCTGCTTCAATGCCAAGGTCTTTTGCCTTATTCAAAAAGCTTGTCCAGAGTTTTTCGACATCTTTTATATTGCAATAGATTTCAACACCGTCCTCGCCGGTATAGCCGGTGCGGCCGACCTTGCAATCAATGCCGAAAATTGTGCAGAATTCCATGGTTGCACGCTGCATTGTTGAAACAAGAGGCGCTCCATCGCAACTTTTATCAAGAAGCTCTACCGCTTTGGGCCCCTGAACGGCAATCATGTAAGTTTCATCGGAAATATCTTTAAAGGTGAGCGCCGAAAAACCAGGCAATTTTTGCAGATGAGCGGAGAACCAGGCAAAGTCTTCGGCACGGTTACCGGCATTAACAACAATGAACCAGTCCTCCTCGCCCAGGCGGTAAAGGAAAAGGTCGTCTATAACGCCGCCTTTTTCGTTCAGCAGCATTGCATAGCGGGCTTCTTTTGCCTGCATATCGTCAATTTTTGCGGTAACAAGGCCGGAAAGCGCATCTGTTGCCCCCCTGCCCTGCAAAACAAACTGTCCCATGTGGTCTATATCAAAAAGACCAACCGAGCGCCTGCAAAGCCGGTGCTCTTCGACAGCCCCCATCGGGTAGCTAATCGGCATATCATAACCGGCAAACGGCGCAAATTTAGCCCCGGCAGCCTCGTGCCAGGAATGTAGCAATGTGGTATTCATTAAGAGCATTATAGCAAAGTTTACAAGTTTAGGCAAGAGAGCAAAATAACAGAGAGCAAAATAAATTTATCCCCTATTGACAAATCCTCATAGTCCGTATACAATTAAGGTGATGATTGAAACACATATACAAAACGGAGTTGCATGAGCTCGGATTCTGACCGTAGAACTATCAGCGTTGCGCTCGAGGACCCCGGACAATGCGCTTCTCTGTGCGGCCCCAACGATTCTAACCTTCGGGTAATCGAGGACTCTTTAGGCGGACGGGTATATGCACGGGGTAACGAGATACGCTTTGAAGGCGGCGAAGAAGCGACTTTTCGCTTTAATACCATGATAGACGGCCTTCTGCAGGCAGTTCGCGAAGGCGACTCCCCTACCCCGGAATTTACTGCCTCATTGGCTAAAATAAGCGAGGAAAAGCCCGATTCCATACAGGATTACCTTATACACATCCCCCGCGGCTTTGGTAAGGTGCATCCCCGTAGCCGCAATCAGGCGGATTATATAAAGGGCATACGGGAAAACGATATTTGCTTTTGTGTGGGGCCTGCGGGAACAGGCAAAACCTACCTGGCCATTGCCGAAGCGCTGAGCCAGATACTTGCCCCGCCAACATCGCAAAAAAAAATGCGGAAGCTGATACTGACCCGGCCGGTTGTAGAAGCAGGTGAAAGCCTTGGTTTCCTTCCCGGCGACCTTATTCAGAAGATAAACCCCTACCTGCGGCCCTTGTATGATGCAATGGAAGCCTTAATTCCCTTTGACCTTATCCGTAAAATGGAAGAAGACCACATTATCGAGATTGCCCCCCTTGCCTATATGCGGGGACGCAGCCTTAACCATAGCATTATCATCCTTGACGAGGCACAAAACACCACCAAGGAACAGATGAAGATGTTCCTTACCCGCATTGGCGAAGGTTCACGGGCATTAATTACCGGCGATGCAACACAGGTCGACCTGCCCAAGCGAGTAGAATCGGGTTTATTGCACGCTATTTCAATCCTGAAAGACATTCAGGGGATTCATATTGCCCGATTGCATACAATCGATGTAGTCCGGCATCCTCTTATAAAGAAGATTATCGACGCTTACGAGGCTGAAACATGAAAGAAAATACCGACTGGTTTAGCAAGTGGACGGAAAATTGGCCCTATATGCGTTCGTTCAGAGTCAAAAAAATCAGGATGAATGTCTTATTGGCATCGCTTATAGCATTTTTACTCTGTGGAATTATACTTTTAGGCATAAAACACAATAGTTCGGCAGAAAATATCGATATTGATGAATATGCAGTAGGAAAAGTGTCTGAACAGGATGTCATTGCTGACCGTGATATCGCCTATATTGACCAGGAAGCAAGCAGGCTGCTACGAAACGAAGCCCTGCTTCAAGTTCCTGCGGTGTTTATTTTTGATGAAGCGGTAGAAAACGATGTCCTAACGGCATACAGCACCGATGACCCGGCCAGAGCCGCCCTCAAATTCCTTCTTGACGGCGGTGTTTTTGCCATGCCTTTTACCGGTCTTGAAAACTATAACAAAAATATTCTTGAAGCCAGGCATGAAAAAGATTCTACGGTAGAACGAGAGGAGCTTCTCTACACTGAAATAATTACCATGGATACTGTAGAAGATGCAGCACGGCTCTTCTTTAAAAACAACAACTATTCTGAGCAAGAACCTGAAATCTATGAAACTATCCGCAAAAATGTCCGCGAAAATGTCTTTTTTTCGCCTGAGGCAAGCCGGGAACTGGCAAACGAAAGGATAAAAGAAGTAAAACCGGTGATGATTCAGCTAAACAAGGGCGATATAATAGTCCGAAAGGGTTTTGTCATCAATTCCGAGAACATGGAAGCGCTTAATTCCCTTTCGGCACAGACCGACCGCTATAATCCAAGCCGTCTTATCGCCAGAATTATCGCCCTCCTCCTCTGTTACGGCCTTATTGTCTTCCTTTTGGGAGAAAAAAGCCTGGGGCGGCTCTTAAAGAACTCCGAAGTCTACCTGCTTTGCGCCCTCACCCTTGTCTATGTTATAGTAGCAAGCAGCGCATCGTCTATTGTCTTTCCCAATGGTATCACTTCGGGGATTCTGATACCCGCCGCTCTGGTGGTAATTCTGAGCGAGATACTTGTCGGGCCCCGTGTAGCTATCATTCTGGCTTTTATTCTTCCGCTTGTTTCATTCTGTGGCGGCGTTGTAGACCTCTATTCTTATGTTTTTATCCTGGTATCGGGCCTTGCAGCAACCTTTGTTATTCGCGGCTCCGAAAGGCGCATGGATTTGGTTATTGCCGGCATCTTTCTTGCCGTTGCTAACTGTATTGCAATGGTCTGCATCCTTTTATTGCAACAAAGCCCTGCCGGTGTGTGGCCTGCAAGCCTTTTCTGGTCTGCATTTAACGGCATTGCGCAGGGGATGCTTGTGCTGGGGATACTTCCCCCGCTGGAAAGGGCAATGAATGCCCCGACAACCTTCCGTTTAATCGAGCTTTCCGACCTTAATTCGCCCTTTATGAAGCGCTTTTTTAATGCAGCGCCGGGCACTTATAGCCACAGCTTAATGGTAGCGAACCTTGCAGAACAGGCCGCACAGGAAATTGGGGCAAACCCCCTGCTTGCAAGGGTTGGCGCCTATTACCATGACATCGGTAAAATTGATAAACCGGATTACTTTGTGGAAAACCAAACCGACCACAACAAGCATGACGATATAAACCCCCGGCTTTCCGTTACGGTAATTAAAAGCCATGTTAAATTGGGCCTGGAAAAAGGCCGGCAATTGCGGCTGCCCGAAGAAGTGCTTGATGTTATAGGCGAACACCATGGAAATTCAGTAATTACCTGGTTCTACAATGAGGCCCTGAAACGGGATGCAAGTATATCGCCCGAAGAATTCAGTTATTCGGGGAATATTCCGCGAAGCAAGGAATCGGCAATTGTTATGCTGGCAGACACTACCGAAGCGGCTGTGCGAACATTGAAGAAGACCACTTTTACCAGCCTTGAAAAATATATACACGAATTGATTATGGGAAAGGTTGAACATGGCCTCCTTGCCGATTCAGAGCTGACCTTCCGCGACCTGACCATTATACAAGATGCCTTTGTTCGTGTCCTTGCCGGATACTATCATTCACGAATCGAATACCCCAAGGAACCAATGCCCGAAGGAGCCGAAACATGAACAAGGTTATTGTCAACACTGAACTGGAAGTGCCCCTGCCGGAAGAGTATCTGCAAACTATTTCCACCTATGCCGAAAAGGTTTTAGAGCATCTTAACATACATGACTGGGAACTATCCTTTCTTATTTGTAGCAAGGCCGCTATCCAGGGCCTTAATAGCCAATACCGGCAAATTGATGAGCCAACCGATGTCCTTTCTTTTATGCTGGGCGATTATTATATTGATGCAGACAGCGGCAAAGAACAATTTATTGCAGGCGATATAGCCATTTGCCCCGATATAGTCCGGGAAAACGCAGAGCGCTTTTCGGTAAGCTCCGAAGAAGAAACAAAAAGGGTCATCATCCACGGCATTTTACACCTGAGCGGCCTTGACCATGCCACAAACGATGCAACAGAAACAATGTTACAAGAACAAGAAAATATATTAAATAAATTAAAGGAGGTTTTATAAAAACCATGGGCCTAAAAGAGTCCTTACAAAGTTTATTATCCAAAAAGCCGAAAGTAGATGAGCAGCCGGTAACAGAAGAACAGCAGGAAATGATTAAGGGGGTAATGGAGCTCCCCGAAACCACGGTCAAAGAGGTAATGGTTCCCCGCACGGACAGTATCTTTATCGATGTAGAAACAGAACAGGATGAATTGATTAAAACAATTTGCGAAAGCGGCCATTCCCGTTTTCCGGTGTTCAAAGACACTATCGATAATGTTATCGGCATTCTTTATTCAAAAGACATACTTACCCACTTTTACAAAACACATGATGAAAAAATTGATATCGAAGCCCTGATTCGGAAGCCCTACTTTGTGCCCCTTACCAAGCATGTTCACGAGCTGCTTCGGGAACTGAGGCGGCGAAAGGTGCACATTGCCGTTGTGGTAGACGAATACGGCGGCGTTGCAGGCATTGTCTGCATGGAAGACATAATAGAAGAAATCATTGGCGACATACAAGACGAATTTGATAATGAAAAAGAAGATGTGCTCAGCATTGGGGGCGGCGTCTGGCTCTGCGATGCAAGGGTCAACCTTGAAGACCTTAACGAAGAAACCGGTCTTGAATTACCCACCGAAGATTTTGATACCCTCGGCGGCTTTGTCTTCGACCTTTTCGGGAAAATCCCCGTCCGCTATGAAAAAACTACCTGGAATAACATTGATTTTATTGTGCAGGAAATGGACGGACACAAAATTAATTCGGTAAAGATAATTCGTAAGGAATAAGACGCTGGTCGCCGGGCGCTACCGCCTGGGCCTGCTTCAGGTAAAAAGCTGCACGCTGCAGATTATTTCTCTCTTTAAAATATTCTATAAGGCCGATAAGCGCATCCAAATTTCGCGAATCCTCATAACGGGCCGACTGTAAGTCGGCTAGTTCCATTTCATCGCGTATCTGCAAACGGCTACGCTGGTAATAGTAGCGGCTTCGAACAGGCCCTGGTTGCAAGGCCTCAAGGCGGTTATTGATTAAACGGCCTGCATCAAGGTAACCACCGGTATAAATTAATGTGGATATATAGGCAAGCGTGCCCTCATCATTGGAAGGGTCCATTTGAAAGAGCTCTTTTGCAAGAGCCAGTGCCTGGGTGTAATTCTTTAAGCCTTCTTCGGTCTTAATGGCATTGCCTAAGTTTCTTCGGTTGCGGGCGCTTGCCAAGGCTGCATCGACATAGCCGCTTGCCTCGCGCCAATTATACTGTTTAACGGCATTGTCAAGCAGGAAGGAAGATGCAATATCCTGTATTTCTGCATCGTCAGGGTAATTTTTAGCCAAAGAACGAATTTTATCAACCGCCGCATCGGATGCAGCATCGGTGGAAGAGGTCTCCAATTGAACAGCGGCGTCCAAAAGCCGGTATGTCCGATCTTCGGTGGCGGCCTTTCCCAATTTGGCATAGGTATTCAGGGTATCCCGAGCCTCATCGGTATTGCCTTTTTCCAATTTAATCCTTGCCATATCAAGCAGAAGTTTGCCATCCTTGGGCGAAGCGGCCAGCAAAGAGGCAAGCAGCGGTTCTGCGGCATTCCAATTTTTTTGTGCAAGATAAATATCGGCAAGAAGGCTTTCGGTTCCCTTAATGGCCGGTCCACGCATCTTGTTCAATATATTTAAGGCATCATCATTCTTGGCTTTTTTCAGGTAGAGTTTTGCAAGGGCAAGCGCTGCAGGATAACATTCATTCGATACCGTCCAGGCATGTGTCCAGGCTTCTTCTGCATCATCGAGCCGTCCTGTAGCATTGTAGGCGACACCCAAACAATAAGAGGCAAGCACCGACTGGGGCCGCATCGACCTTGCTATCTCCAAAGAAGGAAGCGCCGACTGATAAGCGGCAACCTGCTCGGCATCGGGCGTATCGCTTGCCGGAAGAAGCGCCAAAAAAGGCAGCACCAGTTCAAGATAATCCTCGCTGCTGTTCGAAGGGGGAAGATAAGTCCCCGCCTCTATATTTTGCAGAATAGTCTGATAATCATTAATTTGAGGAGGATTCACCGTTGTAACAGGCGATGTAAGGTCCGGATATACTTTCTTGTAGATTTCTGCAATGATTGCAGTCATCATTCTGCCGAATTCGCTTCGCTCCATTCCATTAGAGCTTATCATCGAAAGGGCATTTTGCATGCTTGTCGGCATCCCCTTCTCTATCGCAGTGCGAATATCCTGCGTTACCCCGCTTGGTTCCGGACTGGGCGGAGGAGCAGGCTCAGGATGTGCCGGAACCACCGGAACAGTTTGAACTGTTTCCTCCGGAAGCGGTAGAGGTTCAACAGTCTTAGACGCACAGGATACGATTATCGTTATAAGAATACATAAGAGAAATAGAACAGAATAAAACTTAAACAGAGGGCGTTTCATGTTTTGCTTTTATCATTTCCTTTTGAATTCATTGCAACAGCAGTAAGAATTAAAAGCAGGCCGGTTATGACGACAATCAAAAACCACCATTGAATGACAAAACGCCTGAGCGAAAAATCGATTATACCCGTAGAAAAGAGTAGAAGCACAAAACCCATAATAATAAAACCGATTGCAGGCAATAAATACCTTATTCTGGGCTTTCCGCTGTGGAAAAAGCTTAGAGGAATAAGCGATGTTCCGACAAAGACCGATAACATCGGCCAACTGCGGGCAATACTGATATGATAGGGCATGATATTAAGCACAAAGAGTAACATAAAAAGCCCAATTTGAATAAAAAAAGTACCGAAAAACAACATAGCATAGTTTTGATAGAACTTTAAGGCAGTAATACCCAGGCCAACACCAAGACAGATTAAAAAAACCGCCCCAAATAGCGAGAAAAAGGATATTTTCCGTAACTCGGCAAAATAAACGATGACGGCCAATATAATGAGAATTATACCTATTATAAAAGCAGATTTTGAAAAAAGATCTTTTCTTGAAGCGCCCATTGCAATTATCCTTCTTTTAGTATACTATATTATCGGCAATTTTGCAACTAGTAAAATAGGAGGACATAAAAAAAATGACAAGAAATGAAGCATGGGCATTATTGAAAAAGCATAATCAGGACAGTTTTCATTTACAGCATGCCCTGACAGTCGAAGCCGTTATGCGCTACTTTGCACGCGAAGAAGGCTTTGCCGATGATGAAGAGTTTTGGGGCAATGTCGGCCTTTTACACGACATTGATTTTGAAGAATTCCCCGAAGAACACTGTGTCCGGGCAGTCGAAATGCTAAAAGAAGGCGGCGCCGATGACAAATTGATTCATGCTGTTACCAGCCACGGCTATGGCCTTACCGGCACGACAGCAAAGCCTGAACATCAAATGGAAAAAATCCTTTTTGCAGCAGATGAACTTACCGGCCTTATCTGGTCGGCATCCCTGGTTCGGCCTTCGAAAAGCACCAAGGATATGGAAGTAAAGTCCGTAAAAAAGAAGTTTAAAACCCCTGCCTTCGCCGCAGGCTGCAACCGCGATGTCATAGAACAAGGCGCTGCAAACCTGGGCTGGGATCTGGACAGCCTTATCGGTAAGACCTTAAAGGCTATGCAGGAGACTGAAGATGGTATCGCGAAGAGCTTAGCAGGAAAATAAGCATTCTCCCCTCCCTCTGGGAGGGGTTGGGGGAGGGGTAACCGATAAGTTTAACCTATTCACCCCCCACCCAGCCTCCCCCGCAAGGGGGGAGGAGCAAATTATTCTCTTGTTACCTATCTATTCAACACCTCATGTGTTTCCCGGAGTTGCTGTCTGATGGGTAGTTTTTGGGGGCACTTGGTTTCGCAGACGCCGCAGTCTACGCAGGCGCTTGCATCTTTGTAGTTTCGCCAGGGGACCTTGCCTATTGTTTTGTATTCACCCCTTGCATAATCGGTAATATGATACACCCGATGGTAATTCATCAGGGTAAAGATTTCCGGGATATTTATTCCCTGGGGACAGGGCATGCAATAATTGCAACCGGTGCAGTAAAGGCCGGCAAGCCGCCGGTTTTCCTGCATCATTGCTTCCAGTTGTTGGTTTTCGGCATCGGATAAAGGCGAGGCATTGCTTGCAATTTCGGCATTTTCAACAACATGTTCCATGGCACTCATGCCGGAAAGGGCAATGTTTACCCCGGGATTGTTAAACACAAAACGCAGGGCCACTTCGGCAGAACTTTGCACCTTACCCGGTAACAGCGCCTGTATGGTCTTGGATGGAGCCCCTAGCCTGCCGCCGCCGACCGGCCCCATAACCACAACGCCCATACCCTGTTCCTGTGCAAACTTGATACCTGCTTCGTTAGACCGGTCCATCACATTGTATTGGCAAAGCACTGTTTCCAAAATACCCTCGCCCTTTTTGATAATCTCAATCATATTTTCCGGTTTATCATGGAAAGAGAATGAAATGTGGCGAATGAGGCCCTGTTCTTTAAGTTCCTGTGCCTTTTTTAACATACCGTTTTTCAGGACACAATCTTCAAAATACTGCAAACCGATGCCCCAAAAATGGTAGAAATCCACATGGTCTGTGCCTAAGCGTTTTAAAGAACCTTCAAGCTGCTTTACATAGCTATCGGCGTCCTTTGCCTCGCCGGGGCATTTTGTAGAAACCAGAATCTTGTCGCGGAATCCTTTTATTCCCTTGCCCAAAATACTTTCACTGAGGCCATCGCAATAACTGGTTCCGGTGTCATAATAGTTTACCCCCAGTTCATAAGCCTTTTGCAACATTGCAATGCTCTTATCTTCATCGAACACTTGTTTCCCATTCACATTAGTTGCAGGAAACCGCATGCACCCAAAGCCCAAACGGGACACCTTGAGGCCTGTTTTACCAAATTCTACATACTGCATATTTTTTACTCCTTATTTTCTATTTTTTTTGTTTTTCTCGTTCTTTTGCCTTTTGAAAGGCCAATGCAAAGGCGGACATTTCCACCGGTTCATCACGGCGGGTGTTTGTATGCCCTGTTTTTACCACAACCCGTTTTGGTGATGTGCCAATTGGTTGTGTGCCATCGGTGGGCAGGGCACGCCCCGCCCCTACGGTCGATGGGTTTGTTTTGCGCGACAGGCTGATACGGCGGCGGTCTCTATCTAAACCGATAATCTTGAATTCGAGAACATCGCCTACTTTTACGGCGTCCAGGGGGTTTTTGATAAAACTGTCTGACAATTCTGAGATGTGGACAAGGGCTGTTTCCTTTAGGCCAAGGTCTACGAATGCACCAAAATCGACTACATTCTTGATTTTACCAGTTACCTTCATCCCCTCGCTCAGATCCTCGAAGGCCAGCACACCCTTTTGCATAATCGGCTTGGGATAGCTGTCACGGGGGTCACGGTTTGGTTTGCGTAATTCTTCTATTATATCATTGATTGTGGTATCGCCGATGTGAAATTTTGTTTTAATATCGGCAAGGGCAGGATTGAATCCTGCCCCTACAGATGCACCCGTGCTTGTTATCGTTTGCTGTATTGCTCGGGCTGCTTCGTAGTTTTCCGGGTGGACCCAGGTGTTGTCGAGGGTTTCTTCGGATTCAGGTATTTTTAAGAAGCCGGCGCATTGTTCAAAGCTCTTCGGCCCCATGCCGGGAACGGAGGACAATTCGCTGCGGCTTTTGATGCGGCCATTTTCATCGCGGTATTTGACAATCTTTTTGGCAAGGCTGCTATTCACACCGGACACATACTTTAAAAGCGAAACACTGGCCGTATTCAAATTGACCCCTACATTGTTCACTACGCTGGAAACCACTTCGTCAAGGCTTTCGGTAAGGCGCTTTTGGTTAAGGTCGTGTTGATAGAGCCCTACCCCAATGCTCTTTGGGTCAATCTTTACCAATTCGGCCAATGGGTCTTGCAATCGTCGTCCAATGCTGATAGCCCCACGAACCGTTAAATCGAGCTCGGGGAATTCTTCACGGGCTATATCACTTGCCGAATAGACTGACGCCCCATCTTCATCTACAACGGTGTAAAGCACATCCCGAACCTGTTCGTCTTCTTTATTTTCCGAAAGGACTGCCGAAACAAGGGCCTGCACATCATGGCTTCCCGTGCCGTTTCCCACGGCAACCAACTGCAGATTATACTTTTTGATGGCGGCAAGCAGAGCCCGCTTTGCATCATCTTTTTCCTGTGCAGTGCCTGTGCGGTTATATATTTTGAAGTCGCCTAAGTACTTGCCTGTTTCGTCAAGGGCCGCACACTTGGTGCCTGTTCGTATGCCGGGGTCTATGCCTAAAACCCGTGTCCCTTTAATAGGCTGCTGCATCAGTAGGTGCTTGAGGTTTTCGCTAAAGATGCCAATACCATGGCCGTCTGCCTCGTCGGCCTCGTCGCCACGGATTTCGCGGATGACCGCCGGGGAAAGAAGCCTTTTAAGGCCGTCTTCGATTGCCGTTTTGTGGTAGTCGTTATGTGTAACATAATTCCCCTGCAATAATTCCGTTGCTGTATTTTCATCAACATCAATAGTTACATCGAGTACCCCTTCCCGCTCGCCACGGTTTATCGCCAGCACCCGGTGGGGCTTAATCTGCGAGAGCGCCTCGGTATACTCCCAATACATCTGATACACGCTGGTCTTCTTTACCTCATCGTCCCCTATTCCCTTGACAATAACTCGCCCATCCTTTACATAGAAGTCCTTTATCTGCGCCCGATTCTCCGGCGTCTGCGACACCCGCTCGGCAATAATATCCATGGCGCCTTGTAAAGCGTCGTCCACAGATAATATATCAAGGTTTGTATCAGCAGGTGTGCCATCTGAGGGCAGGGCGCGCCCTGCCCTTACGAATGTTGCCGCATATTCCCGTAATTCTCTCTCCTCCATTTTTTCCATGGCGTCGGCAAGGGGTTCGAGGCCTTTTTCGATGGCAATCATTCCGCGGGTCTTTTTCTTCTTCTTGTAGGGTGCGTAGATATCTTCAAGCTCGGCGAGCGTAGCCGCCTTCTCAATATTTTCATAGAGGCTCTCGCTGAGCTTTCCCTGCCCGAATATCCCCCGGATAATCTCAATCCGCCGTTCTTCGAGGTTCTTTCCGCTGGCAAATTGATGCTCAATATCCCGAACCTGCACCTCATCAAGATTCCCCGTAGCCTCCTTCCGGTAGCGGGAAATAAAGGGCACCGTTGAGCCCTCGTTAAGGAGCCCAACCACCGCAGAGACCTGACCGAGCCCAATCGACAGGGCAGCGGCAATCTTTTTCATAATTTCGACTTCGTTTACTTGAAGTCCGTCAATAAATTCCTGTGTAATATCCATACTAATCCTTAAAATCCTTATTAGATAAATGTTCTGATAGGTTTATCGTCCTGCAGGCCTTTCATACGGGCAATTGCAAAAGAGGCATAGCCGCATATCATTACATCAATAAAAGTTCCAATTGCAATAAGATAGAAGGCGACCGGCTTTAAGATAAGATAGCCTGCCTCGAAGCCGCGCCCATACCCGACGCCAATAACGGCAAGCGCCGTCCAGGCAGCATCCCCCGGACAGCCGGCAAGGAGGAAGCTAAGCGCGAGTGTCTGCAGGGCAATTTCAAAAACCTCCGCAGTAGTAATTCCCAGGCTGGAATAGCTTCGAATTACCACAATAAAGGAGATTGCCGCTACCACAGCGCTGCCAACCCGGCAAAAAGTAGAGAAAAAAGCAATGACCGGTGCATTGATTCGCCTTTTTACCCCCAGATTTTCGCCATTGTTCCTGAGCAGGAGCGGCAAGGTAAAATTCATGTCGCCGGAAAAGAAAGCGGCAAAGGCCGGCCCCAATGAGGCATAGGCTTCTTTCCAGGGCCACAACACCGACTGATTCTGCCGCTGCCTGAACAAACAGAGGAATGCAGGAAAGATAACAAAACAGAGAATAAGACTGAAGATTCCCAGAAAACCAAGCAGGCTTTTATACACACCGCTGCTTAATACTTCCCGGTAACGAACCGCCCAGTAAGCGGCCAGCACAATGAGCGCCGGTGAAATAACCTCGGAAATAAATGCTATTATATGGTAGAAAATGCGCGAAAGGGAATCGATTATGTCGATTATTGATTTGGTATGTGTTTTATCGTAAGAAAGCCCGATGGCAAAGACAAAAACAAAGACATACAGGGGCAAAAGATACACCCCGGCGCCTGTAAGCGCAGTGAACATATTCGAAGGAATAAGCTGGTCGATTAAACTGCGCATTTCTATTACCGGAGCAGCCTGTTGTTCTTCTATCATGATAGGAATCCGTTCCGGCGGGAAAAGGATAACGGCCAATTGGCCCAGGGTAATAACAACAAGGCTTACCGCAAGAACAAGAAAGAGAGACCGAAAGAAAACACCCCAAAATGCCTTGTCTAAACGGAGTTCATATAAGGCAATGGTAAGCGAAAAGAGCATTACCGCCGGGGCAGTATAACGGCCAATACGCACCGCCAAACCGGCCAACCAACTGAGCCATGACATAAGGCCCGTATTATCGGCCGGCAACAGAAAGCCTAAAACAACACCAAGGATACTCGCAAAGAGAAACTTAACCCAAATCTTCATTACAGTTCTATGTTATAGTTTTTTTGATTTTTCGTCAAGGGGGGCTGTCGACTGGAATAACAATTCATACTTCAAGCCTCGCGTACGGGGGACAGGACAATCTTTTGTTGAACTTCAGTAAACTGAAGTACGCTAGTTGAAAGTTCCGCCTTCGGCGGCGTCTTGACGCCTTGCCTACCGACAAAGCAATGACAGCAACTTTCAAATGCCCTCACAAAAGATTGTCCTGCTCCCCCTGCCCCATGTTGAACCTAGGCGCATGGGATAGGAAATTTGCTTAAAAAGAGCGTTCCTCTATATAAACGGCAGTTACTAACATATTTTTTAAACTTTAACAGGAGGACTACCAGACCAAGACTTGCCCAGTCAGCCACAGCCAGAAAGCCTTCACAGATGCCTTGAAACTTGTTAAGAAATTCTATATAATGTAGCTATACTATGGCTATGAGGGGTGTTGTATGGATATGATTGTTGAACTTGGGCTAAGTGGGAGGAGAATAATCAGATGAATATATTTGCCATAGGGCTGTTTGTAAATGATATGGAAAAGATGGTCAAATTCTACCGAGACATTATCGGTATGAAGACTGATTGGAACGGAGATGTAAATGCAGATTTACAGGCTGGTTCCTGTCATCTCATAATGTATGGCAGAAAAGATTTTGAGAAAATGGTCTCACAGTCTTTCAACTACCCCAAGGGGAATAACGGCACAATGGAGATTGCTTTTGATTTGCCAAATTTTGCTGATGTGGATAATGAGTATGAGCGTCTTACTGGTTTAGGCGCATCTGGTATCTTTCCCCCTACAACTATGCCGTGGGGACAGAGAACTTGCTATGTGGCTGACCCTGAAGGCAATCTGCTGGAAATCGGGTCTTTTGGAGGCTGATGTATGGCAGAAAATCAGAGAGAAGGAGCAATTTCAAACACTGCTGTCGGGATAGCATTTGAAAAGGCAGCTAAAAAGTTTTTTGAAGAAAAAGAAGGCTTAATACTAACTCGTCCGTATCCAGTAGATATAGGATTATATCATAGTTTAAGGAAATCTCATAATTTTGACCTAGGGAATGAAACTACAATTATAGAGTGTAAATCACATACTTGGACTAAAGGTAATAATATGCCCAGTGCAAAGATGTCAGTATGGAATGAGGCTATGTATTACTTTAATCTTGCTTCTAGCAACTATTGGAAAATCTTCCTTGTTAAAAAAAGTTTGAATAAAAATGGTCTGTCTCTAATAGATTACTATTTTCAAACTCGGTTTAACTTCATTCCAAGAGATGTCTGTTTTTATGAATATGATGAGGATAATAACACTTGTAAAAAATATACTTTTGAAGATGTTGAGAGGCTGCATAAATGATGAACTTCAACATCTTCAATATAGTTGATACTTTAAACTCTATCCGTAAGGATTCAATGAGAGAATATCACTTCCCAAAGCAAGAACCTCATATGGGAGTGGATTCATTTAAGTGGGGAGATAATATCGACAAGACAGTTGAATCTTTCCTATCAAAACGTCCCCACTGCTATCAGTTGTTGGAAACCCAGAGGATAAAGAACACCCAGAAGCCCAAAATCCAATATGAGATTATCAATGCCGCGTTCATTATAGAGCTGTCCTCTGAAATTGAAAAAGTGATGGAGGCTTTCACCCCACAGATTATCGGGCCTACAGAAAATGTGGATATGGGAGGGTTCTTCATCTTCAATGAACATAATAAATTCAAAGCAGAGATGTTTGACCAACTCCATAAAATTCTCATTCACTTCCTCAAAGTAGGTAAAGAAATCTACGACCTGATTATGGCACAGGATTATTATGGGGCAATCGCTCGATATAGGATGTTAATTGAGGTATACTCTATCTTTTCTTTCTTCACTAATCACCCAGCGTGTTTGGAAAGATTTAGAGACCAGTCTATTGCCAAACAGCACTTTTTCAATAAAAGGAATAAAGCCCCTATAAATGAAGAACTGGAATCCAAGTTTCAGGAATTAAAGGAAAGATACACTGCCAATGAAATCAATAATATGAATCTCAATTATTGGTGGGCTGGGGAATATATATTAAATCATAAATCAATCAAAGAGATTATGGAAATTGCCCTTCACAGCAAGGAAGAGCTTGATTTCTTCTTGAAGGACTACAACTTCTACTCCGAGTATTCCCACGTCTCATCTTATGTAGTGAACAGCCCCACCAATTTTAACCTTGATTATTTCAGGGACTTAACTATGAGACTGATTGATATGCACTTCTGTATTTTACAATTATATGTAGGCTGGCTTCTTGACAAGTCATTTATGCAGAACAGTCCTCTACAGGATATAATCTCAATCCTAAAAAAACTGAGAGAGAAAATTGTAGGCTACAAAGAACCTGAAATGACCATTCAAGAGATGATAGAGCAACAGTTTGGCAAGCATGATGACAGGCCAGAGTATTCAAAAGCGGCTATGAAAGCCAAAGAGAAGGATACAGACGAATGAAAAACCCAAATACTCTTTTATCTTTCCTTCTCTACATCTGGCAACTTCCACAGAACATGCTTGCCCTGTTAATTATTACTATAACCAAAAGAAAGAAACTGGAAATCTACAGGGGTATCAACATCTACTGCTGGAATATACAGGGTGGTATATCTCTGGGGGATTATATCTTTCTACCAAAAGAATGGCTTTACAGTGAATCAACTAAAGCCCACGAGTGGGGACACACAAGACAATCAAGAATGTTCGGGCCATTGTATTTGCTGGTTATCGGCATACCGTCTTTCTTTGGAAACGCTGTCTGGGACAGGCTTTTTCATAAGAACTGGCCCCAAAAAAAGCACATATCTGGTATATGTCCCGCTACCCTGAAAAATGGGCAAATAAACTTGGAGGAGTAAATTGAAAACCTGGAATCCTGCCAGAGGCTGCACTAAGAAATCTGCTGGCTGCCTCCACTGTTATGCTGAACAGTTTGCCAACCGCTTTTGGAAAGATGGCTTTACACCACAGTTAAACTCTGCTCCTTTCACCACGATATTGAGCAAAAAGAAATATCCAGCGGGTGTTGCCGTCTTTGTGATGTCAGGAGCGGACTTCTGGCATACTGCCTTTGACCAATATAGGCAGGAGTGGATGAGCCTTATCAGGCAAAGACCAGACCTACGATTTATGATACCCACAAAGCGTCCTGAAAATGCTCTGGCAACAACGCCTGAACTTCCTGACAACCTTGAAATAAATGTGACTATGGAAAATCAAGCTATGGCCAATGAACGGATTCCCTACTTGTTAAAAATCAAAGCAAAAAGAAAGGCAATCATCGTAGAGCCTATGCTTGAGGCTGTTGATTTGTCTGCAATACTCTCCACAGGGCAAATTGGGAGTATCACTGCTGGAGGTGAATCTGGGTTTAGTTCTCGTCCCTGCCATCTTGAATGGATTGAGGCTCTGTATGAGCAGTGTGTCAAATATAATGTGAACTATACCTGTAAGCAGTGTGGTGGCAACTTCTATGACCACCAAGGCAGGGTTAAGGCCAAAAATCATGGGGATATGTGGAATGTCATTAGGCATTATGACAAGACGCTGTTTGTAGCGACAGAGCTGTCTTTCATTGGAGTTACTGGGGACAAGATTAGGGAAAATCCAGATGATAGACAGGATACTTTGTTCAGGGAAGCAAAATAGTTTTCAAGAGATTATCGGTGATATAGTCTGCCATATCACTCCCCGATAATCTTGACCAGCACACGCTTCCTGCGTTTGCCGTCGAACTCGCCATAGAAAATCTGTTCCCAGGGACCGAAGTGTAGTTTTCCTTCTGTAATGGCGACAAGAACTTCGCGTCCCATAATCTGTCGCTTCATGTGGGCGTCGGCGTTAATCTCGCCTTGGTTGTGCTGGTATGACGAGACAGGCTCGTGCGGGGCAAGTTTTTCAAGCCACTTGTCAAAATCATGATGCAGGCCACGCTCATCATCATTAATAAAGACGCTTGCCGTAATGTGCATTGCATTGACCAGACACAAGCCTTCCTGAATACCCGATTCGGCAAGACACTGCTCTACCGTGGAAGTAATGTTGATAAATTCCCGCTCCTGCTTGGTGCAGAACCATAATTCTTTTGTAAATGATTTCATTTTATACCCTCCAAAACAGTAGAATTAATCTCTTTTTCAAGAGAACCCAAACATTCCAAAATATTATTAAAACTTGGTATGTTTCCAAAGAGCATATTTTGCATATGTTGGTAGTCGGCTGTGAAAACTTTGACAGCTTCATGGTTCCCGGGAACCAGTTTAAGATTACCTTGCAGAACATCATTATAAGCTGCCCAGTGTTGCCTGTAAAACTTTTCCTTAAATTTGACAACGGTTTCCAGTAAAGCCCTGTCGGACAAAGCTGTATTTTTGACATAACTCTTAGCCATTTTGTACAAATCGTAATAATGACGTGAATATCGAGCCGGATATTGTCTGTTTGTCCTGTTTGCTTCCCGATGCAATATGGTGGCTTTTTCCCAAAATGTTCGCTCGGCCTTTACTGTCGGGACTATGGTTACTGCTGAATCAAAAACAGCCGGATATTTTTCAGCGGCGTATGGTGTAATTGCCACAGGCTCATTTGGTGTCCATGCCGCTAGTGGGCCAATCTCCAGTTTTATTTCTTGTAATAAAGACTTGTCTGTAAATAACGATGGGTAGATAAATGTTACTGTCTCACTATGCGTATTGTCGACTAATATCTGGTAAGGCTGTTGCAGAACATCTGATAATGATTTATCAAGTTCAGGAACAAATACAGTTTCCAAATATTTCTGAGTCCTATTCGCCATCTCGAGGGAAAAATTGTCTTGCTGTGAATTACTCCTTTTATCATACGGTTCGTTTGTCTTATATCCTAACTGCCGCCAATCCAGAATGATGTCAATGTCTTCAGAGAACCTGTCAATAAGATGATACCCTTTTGACAGGCTTGTTCCTCCTTTAAAAACCAGAAATTTAGCATAATTAGAATGATGAAAAAGATGATCAAGCATAAAACATACCCAAAAATCTTTTTCTATTATTGCAGGTTCCAAGCCATATTCTGTAGATGTGGCCTGAAACAATTCTGAACGTTCTTCATCGGTAAAATTAGCAACCTTATTCATATTTAGCCTCGTAAATTTTCTTTATGGCTGAATATATCCAATTACTAACATATTTACTTTCTTTTAGAATAAGTTCTTTGTCGGGCGATGAAAATTTGCTTCGTAATATATCAATAGCGGACTCAATTTCTTTAATATTATTTTTGCCTATAGCTTTGAAAGCCTGAACTACCAACACAGTTTTGTAGCTGAGGTTTGAAATTTCTCTGTTGGTAGTATGCTTAAAATGTATTTTAACATTATCGAAAGAATATTGCTTATAAGGGCCATTGGACAGATAGAGCCAGACTGCTACCACTTGGGTTGACAAGCCTAACAGATTGAGAGCAGTATCTCCGCATGGAGCTACAGTCCAACCATAAGAGCGGGCTATAGCCTCTGCTACCTTGTTTGGACTGGCACCCACATTCTGTTGTAAAAGCTCGCTATATTTTGGGTACACATAAACCCCGCGCATAACACGCTTGATGAAGCCTTTTTGTGCAAGCCTTTGGACAGTTTTTTTCAGAGTCTCCTCATCTGACAGGTTTCCCAGGTCAGAGAGAGTGAAAACACTGCCTTTGGGCATATTTCTGATAGCGTTCTCTATGGTTGCCTTGTATGTCATGGAAATTCCTTTCTTATTATTTGTCCCTAATATTATACAATTTTGGGGACACAATGTCAAGTCCCCTTCATGCCGCATATTGGCAATAAAAGCCTCAACACCCTTGTTGCCCGGATATTTTTTGAGCATTTCTTCCTGTGCTCTTAGTTTCCATAGTGTCTCTTCTGAAAAAAAACCTGTGTGTATGTTATGCGTGTGTTACTCCTCACACCTTATCTGCTTTTCTCAAACATCCTTTGCAGATTACCGCTTTTTCAATTTTTCATCAAGCCCCTGAAAAGTGTCCCGAGATGCGTTGCTTACTATTCCCAACTCCAAAGGTCACTGGCATGTTCTTTTTTAGTATCGAACACAACAGAGGAATCTTCGATATCTACCTGCCTCTGCACCGCTTTCAACTGTTGTATTTTCCGCATTCTGCTCTTACCTCTATACTCGGCTTTTACACGCCTATGTATGGTGGTGCGGCTGTCGTCTCCGTTGTGGTTGCTTCTCGACACAGCAGAGTCTCCCTAAGCAGCTATTGGCTGTGCGTAGACAGGGCTGGAGTAACCTGCCGAACCCGATAGCTTCCTTTTGGCTTTTGCCCTTGCTGCTCTGACCAGATTTATAGCTTCCGGTCTAATACAGCCATCTTCAAAATGGCGAATACGTTCTTCGTTGATTGCGCCATTTAAATATAATGATATCATTGTTGTATAAACCGCTTCAGTTGCATCGCTTCTAAACCAACGCTTATTCAGTCTCATGTTAACCCTCCAAATTTAATTCAATGAAAGATCCACCCTCTATCTGAGCTTCCAATACATCTTCAGGCATATTCAAGACATTTGCAGCCTCATCCCTGAAGTTCCAAAGTTCGAAGTCCTCAATGTCATCGCGTTCAGACTTGGGGAAACCATATTCAAAAAAGGCTCGCTCGCCTTTTCTATACAATATAATAGTCCTAAAACCGCTTCCTTTACCTGCATTTGGCCTGGCAATCCGAACCTTATAGACATCAAGCCCAAGGTCAGCATCCCATTTGCCTTCATCCAAGCCCTTGGCTATAGTTACGAGAGTAGCATCGGCGATATGATTCTTTCTGGCAAACTTGCTAAACCATTTGGTCTTGAAAACTCTCATC
>JAISIL010000184.1 GCA_031262035.1 Spirochaetaceae bacterium
GCCGTCAGCGCCAGGCAGCAATCCGTAGCAGCCTTACAACAGCAGGCAATCACCGACCCGGACAGCGTCGAGGCACATCAAATTACTATTGCACAGGCAGAAGCGCAGATGTCACTAAACATAGCACGCACAGTAATCAACCGATTAGTGCAAGGCTGGCAGGAAACAATAAACATGAGATAGGGGCAGGAGACATGCTGTAGGGGCAGGGTCAGCCTGCCCAGTAGGGTTCGCCTACCCAGCAGGGTCCGCCTGCCATAACATAAAAAAATCGATTTGGGAGAACGATTATGGGGAATTTTTTTAAAAGGTTAACAGACCAGGTAAAGGGTTTGTGGGGCAAATGGACCCGCACCCAAAAAATTATCGGCATCGGTATTGCCGTGGTGGCTATTGCCCTTATTGTAGGGCTTGTAGCTTTTTCAGGCTCGCCTTCAATGGTGCCGGTTATCGACACACCTATTCGCAATGAGGCAGACCTTGACCGCATTGTTGCACGCATCAACGAAGAAGGCGTTCGGGTAAGCACCTCGCAGACAGGCATTGTCATGGTGCAAAACCAGGAAATAGCACGGCGTATGCGGGCAATCCTTGTATCAGAAGGCCTGGTGCCCCAGGGAACAGACCCCTGGGCTGTGTTCGATGTAAGCAGTTGGACCATTACCGACTTTGAACGAAACATTCAATTACAGCGGGCTATAACCAAAACGGTAACAGAACATATCAAAGCGGTAGCCGGTGTGGACAATGCAAATGTTATCATCACCGTGCCCGACCAAAATGCCCTGTTCGTCTCGGACCGGCAACCAATTACTGCCAGTGTTATTATTACTCCCAGGCCGGGAAGCGACATAACCACTAACAGGCAGAACATTGAAGGTATACAAAAACTGCTCATGCTTGCCGTAAGCGGTTTAACGGCAGAGAATATTGTTATCACCGACCAAAATGGTGTGCAGATAAATGATTTCGATGGCATGTCGGCGATAGACCGTGTTACCCTGACTGAAAAACAGCAGAAAGTTATTCAGAAACTGGAAAACGATTATCGTGCAAAGATACTTGCCTCATTGCAGCAGACCTTTAGTGCAGACCGTGTCCGCGATCTCAATATTAAATTCGATATGGATTGGTCACCGCAAACGGTAAACAAGACCGAGTATTCTGGTATCACCGTTGTTCCCGATAACCCTGCAACAAATTATGATGACAGTCAGGTTGTCGATAGTCTTAAATTATCGGAACAAGTCAATAAGACAAGCTGGAAGGGAACCGGTATGAATCCCGAAGGCCCTGCGGGAACGGAAGGGCAGGTAGCCCCTCAATATAAGGATATGTCAAACCTTGCAGGGGAGATGACACAGGATAACAGCACTACTAACTATGCATTAAATTCAGCAACTACAACAAGTAACAAGGAACCTGCTATAGACAGGGTAAGTGTATCAGTGAATATAGACGGCACATGGGCGGTAAACTTTGATGCAGACGGTAAGCAAATCAAAAAGCCCGATGGCACATTGGAAAGAATATATACGCCAATTTCTGCAGCAGATTTAACAAATGCACAGCGTTTAATCCAAAGCGCTATTGGTTATAATCAATCTCGTGGTGACACGGTAACGGTAACCAATATTCAGATTGACCGGACTGCTCAATTTGCTGCACAGGACCAAAGAGTTGTTCGTGGCGAAGAAATCAGACAGGCAATACTTCTCTTCTTAATCGGCTTGGTCGGCTTAATGCTCATCTTCATTGCCATCAGAATTATTGGCCGTGAAATTGAAAGGCGCAAACGAGTGCGCGAAGAAGAGCTTGCACGACAGCAGGAAGCCCTTAGGCAGAATGCAATTCTGGAAGCGGAAAACCAGGGCATGGAAGTATCAATGTCCGTAGAAGAACGGCGTCGTATGGAATTGCAGGAAAATGCAATGAACATGGCCAAGGAACACACACCAGATGTCGCCCAACTAATTCGCACCTGGCTTGCAGAGGAATAATTGTGCTCCCCTCCCCTTGAGGGAGGGGTTGGGGGAGGGGTGAATTTTGCCCCTTGCAATAAATGTAAGTATATAGTATAATAGAGTAGGGGCGGGGTTTGCCTGCCCGGGGGAGGGAATAAATATGGCAGCGGCAACAGCGGCGGCAAATGCTATCTCGGCGGCGACTCAGGCTACAGGGACTGGTCCCGGGGCAGGCGCTGCGGCAAAAAAGAAAAGTTCCACAAAGGATTTTACCGGAAGGCAGAAGGCTGCAATCTTCCTGGTAAGTTTAGGTTCCGAAATGTCGGCGGATGTCTTCAAGTATCTCCGCGAGGACGAAATAGAAACACTCACTTTCGAGATTGCACGGCTTGAAACGGTAGAACCCGAGCAGAAGGATGCCGTTTTGCAGGAATTTCAGGAGATGATGCAGGCTAACCAGTTCATCTCCACCGGCGGTATCGATTATGCACGCGAGCTGCTCGAGAAATCGATGGGCAATCAGAAGGCGATTGATATTATCAATCGGCTCACATCGAGCTTGCAGGTGCGCCCCTTCGATTTTATTCGCCGCACCGACCCTTCGCACCTTTTGAACTTTATTCAGCAGGAACATCCCCAGACTATAGCACTAATCCTGGCATACCTTGAACCAAACAAGGCAAGCATCATTTTGCAAAACCTCCCCCACGATGTGCAATCCGATGTTGCAAAGCGTATTGCGACAATGGATAGAACTTCTCCTGAAGTTTTGCGCGAAGTAGAACGGGTGCTCGAGAAAAAACTTTCGACACTGAGTAACGAAGACTACACAACGGCCGGCGGTATTCAGGATATTGTTGATATTATCAATCAGGTTGACCGTGCCAGTGAAAAGCAGATTATCGAAGCCCTCGAGGACGAGGACCCGGAACTTGCCGAAGAAATCAAGAAACGTATGTTCGTGTTCGAAGATATCGTGCTTCTTTCCGACAAGGATGTGCAGCGTGTTATGCGTGAGGTTGATACCAGCGAGCTTTCCAAGGCGCTGAAGAATATGGACGATGAAGTAAAGGACAAGATTTTCCGTAACATGTCCAAGCGTGCGGCGGCGATGCTCAAAGAAGATATGGACTTTATGGGGCCCTTGCGCTTGAAAGATGTTGAAGAGTCGCAGCAGAAGATTGTCGGTATCATCAGACATCTTGAAGACACCGGCGAAGTAGTTATTGCCCGAAGCGGCGAGGATGAAATGGTCTAATATGGCGAAAGTTCTTTTTACCCCGAATGAGATACAGGTCAGCGGCGCCAAGGTTGTGCTTGCTGACCCAATGCAGTATTTTGATAATCTTGATGAAATGCCACAGCCCGAAGAAAAAGAGTCTGAGGTAGTTGTTCCCGAAATAGTTGAAACTTATACCGGCCCCACTGCCGAAGACCTGCGAAAAGAAGCAGAAGAATTTAAGGCACAGTGGGAAAAAGAACAGGAAACAATGATACAGGCTGCCCGCACCGAAGCAGAGCGGATTATTCAGGAAGCGGAAGATGCGGGTAAGTCGAAAGTTGAAGAACACACACAGAGCGCAGAGAGTATCAGGCAAAATGCACAAGCCGAAGCGGATAAGTTAATTGATGATGCAAAGAAAAAAGCATCGGGCATAACAGGCGATGCAAAAAAGGCTGTGAAAAAAGAAACTGATGAGGCAAAAGAGAAGGGCAGGGTAGAGGGAAAAGAAGAAGGTTACAAAGAAGGAAAAGACGAAGCGAACAGGATTCTTGAACGATTCAGAACGGTTCTGGAAAAAACACAAGACAAACGAACAGCAATTTTGCAGAACTCTGAACAGGAAGTAATAGATTTAGTGCTCTTAATTGCACGCAAGGTAGTAAAGGTAATCAGTGAAGAAGAGGAAGGCATCGTTGTTGAAAATGTCCGTGCCGCATTGGGTAAGGTGCAAAGCGAAGGCAAAATAACAATAAAAGTAAATACTGCCGATTTGGAATTAACAACATCGCGCACCAAAGAATTTATTGCAATGCTGGAAAGTATAAAAGATGTCGAGGTGCAGGAAGATTCAACAATCGGGCGAGGCGGCTGCATTGTTGAAACAGACTTTGGCGAAATTGATGCACGGATTACCAGCCAATTGGCAGAACTTGAAGATAAAATCAGGAGCATTCAGCCCATCAAAAAACGGAAGGTTTAAACAATGGGCGAGCTTGACAAATACATTGATATTACCGAAAAAGCGGATACCATTAAATATGTAGGACGCATTGTCCGTGTGAATGGCCTTTTAATAGAGGCAAAGGGCCCCCATGCCGTAGTCGGCGAGGTCTGCCGCATTGAAACAGCGAGCGGCAATGTTCTTGCCGAAGTGGTCGGCCTTAATCGCGAAATCGTTCAGCTTATGCCCTATGCAGAAACCTCCGGCCTTGAAGTAGGGAACCGGGTTGTTGCATCGGGAAGCCGCCTTGAAGTGCCTGTTTCCAATGAACTTCTTGGTAAATTGCTCGATTTTCAGGGTAAACTTTGGGGCGGCGGCGAAATTGACTCAAACGAAAGCTATCTTGCCCAGGGCCCGGCTCCCGATCCGGATACCCGGCCTCGTATCAAAGAGCATATTGTAACCGGCGTTCGTGCAATCGACAGTCTTTTAACTGTAGGGAAGGGCCAGCGTATTGGTATTTTTGCAGGAAGCGGTGTGGGTAAGTCGACACTCATCGGCATGATTGCCCGAAACACAAATGCCGATGTCAATGTTGTTGCCTTAATAGGGGAACGGGGCCGTGAAGTAAATGACTTTATCGAAAAAGATTTAGGCCCCGAAGGCTTTAAACATTCTGTTGTTGTTGCTACTCCTTCCAATGCACCGCCGCTTGCCCGCATTCGTGGGGCCTATACGGCAACAGCCATTGCAGAATATTTTCGCGACCAGGGCAAGGATGTTATGCTCCTTTTCGATTCTGTTACCCGTTTTGCACTTGCGCAGAGGGAAATTGGTTTGGCTATAGGCGAGCCGCCTGCAACACGGGGCTATACACCAAGTGTGTTCGATAACCTGCCTAAACTGCTTGAACGAAGCGGCACTTCTCCCAAAGGCAGCATCACAGCCTTTTATGCCGTGCTTGTCGAAGGGGACGATACCGATGAGCCTATTTCCGATACGGTTCGTGGCATTCTAGACGGGCACTTTATTCTTTCGCGGAATTTGGCAAAGGCCAATCATTATCCTGCAATTGATGTTCTGCCAAGTATTTCCCGTCTTATGCCCGAGGTAACAGGCCGGCAAACAAGAAAGGCAGCCGGCGAAATGCGCCGTTTAATATCTGTGTATAGCGATGCTGAAGACATCATTAATATTGGCGCCTACCAGGATGGTAGTAATCCTGATATTGATTTGGCAAAACGCAAGCATAAGGACATAGAAGAATTTTTAAAACAGGAAATAGAAGAAAAGGCTTCTTACTATACAACCATGAAAAAAATGGCAAGTATTAGCGGTATTGATATTCCCGACGAAGAAATTACAAATACAGAGGTGAATATAAGTGAAACAGTTTCAGTTTAGGCTGCAACGGGTGCTGGAACTCCGTGAAGGCATTGAAGAACGGGAAAAGATAAATCTTGGCCGTGCCGTCTCCACACTAAATTTAATACAGGTGAATATAAATACAAACAGGCAAAAATACGAAGTAGCCAGTCAGGAAAGGTTTCGGGATGCAAACAACATTGATACTATACGCATGTATGATTCCTATATCTCCGGCCTTGAATACCAAAAAGAAATGCTTCTTGCCCAAAAGGAAACAGCGGAAAAGGTAGTAGCAGAAGCAAGGCAAAAGTATATCAAGGCAAACCAGGACAAAAAGGTAGTAGAAAAACTAAAAGACAAAAAACTTGCCGAGTATAAAAAGTATGTGAACAGAGAAAACACAAGACTCCTGGACGATATGAAACGGGAAAGGCAAGCAGTATAGGTAAGGGATAATGGTTAGAGGTGAATTTCAGCGGCTGGCATTATTGATGGGTGAATCTGCCATTGAGCGCCTGGCAAAAATCCGTGTGCTCATTGTCGGCATTGGTGGTGTTGGTTCCTGGTGTGCAGAGGCGCTGGTTCGTTCCGGTGTGGGTAACATTGCCCTGCTCGATTCAGACACTATTTGTATTACCAACATTAACCGGCAGGTAGAAGCCTTGCAAAGCAATGTTGGTGAATTTAAAACAGAAGCATTGGCAAAACGGCTTAAAGAAATAAACAGAAATTGTAATATCACCATTTATAACGAGGTCTTTTCAAAAGAAACGGCTCCACACTTTGATATTGAACATACAGACTATGTAATAGATGCAATTGACAGCATTCAATACAAGTTGGATTTAATCGAATACTGCCAGGGAAAAACCACCTTGTTCTCCTCTATGGGAACAGCCTGTAAATTAGACCCAAGCCAATTACGCACCGGCGATATTTGGGAAACAGAAGGCTGCCCCCTTGCCCGCATGGTCCGTGCCGGCCTTCGTAAAAGAGGCTTTTTAGGCCGTTTTGTCTGTGTCTACAGCAAAGAGATTATAGAAAAACGAAACGATATAGAAGTTTCCTGCGGCACCGATAAATGCCTGTGTTGCAAGGCACACATTCCGGGCGCTACTGAGACAAGTATTGAGTGGTGTTCCAAAAAGGCCGTGATAAACGGTTCCTGCGTAACGGTTACTGCTACTGCCGGTATGATACTGGCAAGCTTGGTATTAAGGGATATACAATGAAATACGATTTTTCCAGTATAATGGACCGGCATGGCAAAGACTCCATTGCCGTAGACCTTGGTGGTTTTCAAAGCCTGCCGCCTTCGGGGGAAAGGCCTGGTGTGGAACGGATTCCCATGGCTGTTGCCGATATGAATTTTCCCCTGCCTCCTTGTATCACCGATGCTATCATAGACAGGGTTAAGCACCCCGCATTCGGTTATTTTGCTCCCCGGGATGAATACTATAAAAAGATAATTGACTGGCATAAAACACAAAATAATGTGCATGGTCTTAAAACCGAACATATAGGATACCAAAATGGTGTGCTTGGCGGTGTAATAAGCGCTTTAAATATTTTTTGTTCACGGGGCGACAATGTTTTAATTCATTCGCCTACCTATGTTGGTTTTACCCACAGCCTTGTGCCAAATGGCTACCATATTATACACAGCCCACTTAAAGTGGATGCACACAATATCTGGCGAATGGATTTTGCCGACATGGAAAAAAAGATAATCGACAACAAGATTCATGCTGCAATCTTTTGTTCGCCGCATAACCCTTGCGGACGGGTTTGGGAACGCGGCGAAATAGAAGAGGCAATGGCCCTTTACAAAAAACATGATGTCTTTGTTATAAGTGATGAAATATGGTCAGACCTTCTTCTTGATAACAATAGGCATATTCCTACACAGTCAATAAACGATGATGCACGAAACCGAAGTGTTGCACTTTATGCACCATCAAAAACATTTAACCTGGCAGGTTTAATCGGCAGCTATCACATTGTATACAATCAGTATATTAAGGACCGCCTTGTTAAAGAATCATCTTTGTCTCATTACAATTCGATGAACATGCTTTCAATGTATGCACTGCTTGGCGCCTATACAGACCAGGGTAGGGAATGGCTTAGTGAACTTCGCGAAGTATTGTCTGCCAATGTCAATTATGCTTGTGATTATATTACAAAGAATTTTCCCGCTGTGCAGCTTGCAAAACCTCAAGGCACCTACATGATATTCCCCGATTTTACCGAATGGTGCAAAACGCATAACAAAACAATTGATGAGCTCTACAATGCAGGTGTATACGAAGGCGTTTTCTGGCAAAAAGGCACCGACTTCCAGGCCCCCAATCACCTCCGACTAAACCTGGCCCTGCCCCTCTCAAGAATCCAGGAAGCCTTTAGGCGTCTGGAGATGGTGCTGAAATAATCAGGGCAAAGACATTTATTTTTCATACAACCACGAATAACGCGAATCGGCCAGGCCGACACGAATAATCTACGATAAGTAAACAGAAATTCGTGTGATTTGCCGTAGGCAATAGCATTCGTGTTATTCGTGGTTGTTTTTCTAAAACTGGAAAACTGGTGCCAGGCACCGTCTCCCCCGCGTCTCTGCGCCTCCGCGTGAGAATTTTTTCCCAAACCTGCTCAAACCCCACTTGACAAGTTGCACATCTTGTGCTAAAATACCCCGTCATGCAGAAAAATATTGCTATAAATAAATATTCTCATTTACCCCCCCCCCCCCCCGTTATTTGTATAGTAGTTTTGTAAGGTTTTATAAATTCCCAGGAAGTCTATTATGAAGAAATTTCTCTCTTTTGTAGTTGTGACAGGGATTATTCTGTCTCTGGCAGCTTGCAATAATGCAAGCCTTGTTGTTATGGGTAGCATTACAGGTTCGGCTATGTATGCCGGTGCTGCAAGCGATGAAAACGGCGGTATCACTATTACCGTAGAAGGCAACAACGGCCTTGTATCGCAAAGTGTGCTTCGTGCTGCGGCAGGGGATGCTTTTGTCAATACAATAAGGGCAAGCAGCACTACGGCCTCCGACGGTACTTATATTATTGAGGGCCTTGCAGAAGGCATCTATACAATATATGCCTATGGCCCTGCTACAAGGGAGCGGGCTATGATGACAAACATCATAGTAAGTTTGGGGGAAACTACTACGGTAGATGATATTACTCTGGCTACTACGGGAAGCCTTTCCGGCAGAATCAAGCTTAACGGCAATGAGGCGGGGAACAGCGGCTTGATTGTATCGCTTACAGGAACGAACTTTATGGCTATTACCGGGGATGATGGTACATTCAGCATAGAAGATATACCTGCAAGAGAAACTGCATACACCCTGCTTGTTATGAAAGGCATGTGGACGGTGCTCTGGAATGCCGATGATGAAGGCGGCGAAGCTGACAGAACAGCAATAGTGCGACCAAATGCGGATACGGCATTGGGAAATATGAGCATAGCGAGTGCAGACATTGTAGCGGGGAACGGAGGAATTGTATGGAAGGGAAGCCATGCGACAGCCCCTGCTAATCCCGTAGTAAATTGGGCTTATTACAATACGACAAACGCTCAAGCCTATATCTATGACGGCAGTGCATGGCAGGTCTTGGCACAGGACGGTAGGGACGGTCAGGATGGGAAAGATGGTGATAAAGGCGATAAGGGTGACAAGGGTGATACCGGTAACACCGGCGCGGACGGTAAGTCTGCTTATCAGCTCTGGCTGGAGGCGGGCAACAGTGGCACCGCCGAAGACTTCCTCGCTTCTCTTGTGGGAAATACCGGGGCCACCGGTAAATCGGCCTACGAAATATGGAAAGACGCAGGCAACACTGGTAGTGAAGCAGACTTCCTGGAAGCCCTGATTGGGGCTACCGGCAGCGTCGGCAAATCTGCCTACCAGATATGGCTGGAGGCGGGTAACACCGGTGATACCGATGCCTTTCTCGCAGCGCTTGTGGGAGATACCGGATCCACCGGCAAATCCGCCTATGAGATTTGGATAGACGCGGGCAACGAAGGCAGCGAAGCAGATTTCCTTGAGGCGCTGGTAGGTGAGACGGGAGATGAGGGCCCGCAAGGCGCACCAGGCACAAATATCATTTGGAAAGGCAGCCTTGAAACAGCGCCGGTAAACCCGGACATCAACTGGGCCTACTATAATATCATAGACGGCACCTCGTATATCTACGACGGTGATTCATGGGAAATCCTTGCGCAAGACGGCAGGGCGCCCACACTGGTCAATATCCTGTCTATCATCCCCGATGGAGCGGCAGACCAGACAACGACTCAAATCACCTTAATCTTCGACCGCGATATTCCCGATCTTTCAGTTGATGATTTCTCGGTGCGCGAAGACATCAACAATGAAACACCGCTCACCGGTGTGACAAAAGGCGTGTTGACCAAAACAGCGGAGGCGACCGGTGAATATGTATTAACACTGACCGGCATCACCGAAGACGGCAAAGTGATTGTGGCTATATCGAAATCGGGCTATCTCTTCTCGCCAATGTCAAGCGAAGTAAGCGTATCGTTCTATGTTGATGTTGAAGATATACCGGTAGCATTCCAATCCGCCACAGCAAATGGCGGCGCGAGGACCAGCACCACCAACAAAGTGACCTTGCAATTCGACAAGGACATTCCCGACTTTACGCTCAGCGACATCACAGTGACAGGGGCTGAAGCCACCAATCTTACCAGAACCGGCACCGGAAAGTATGATATTCAACTCTATGTCGCAGCAAGCGGAAACGCCAGCATCGGTGTGTCCAAACTTGACTATGCCTTTACTCCAAATTCAAAGACAGCGGCAGTCTGGAGAGTAATCCCGGTAACATTCGACGGCGTGACGGCAAATGGAGATGCAAAACACACCACATCAAAACTGACGCTCACCTTCGGACAGGCGATTACCGGGCTGAGCGCAAATGACATTTCGGTCAGCGGAGGTTCAAAAGGCGCGCTTACATCCAAAGGCGGCGGCAAATACGAACTGGCTTTCACACCCTCATCAGGCGGCAGTGTGACGGTGACAGTCGGAAAAGACAGCTATATGATTGATGGCGCAACAAAGAATGTGACCACATACAAGTTCAACCCGCCGACAGACTTCACCGGCAGACTCGCCGAGTTCGGCGTTAATACCGGCAGCTACAACACAGCACGCCTTGACGGCAATGGTTCCAGCACAGGCTCTACAGCAGACGGCGGCATTGTAGGCAACGCAATCAATGCCAACACCGGCCCGCTTGGAACAAAAGTAAAACTGGGGCCGAGGGAAATATTTGTAGGCGGTGTAGGTAATATGTCCGGTGGTAAGTATTGGGGTTTATATCAGGATATGAAAGGCGGTATAGGCTTCACACCGGTGGGAGTTGGCAATAATAATGAAAGGCTCCCAAATAGTGAACGCTATAATAAAACATCAGTAGCTGCTGACATTAATGGAGACGGTTATGACGATGTAGTTACGGCTGTGCATGTTGACCATTATAATACGGTCTACATACAGTATGCTCTTTCCAATGGGACAAGTCTTGGTAACTTCGTTGATGCGGCAGAACTATCCAATTCCGCTGATGGCATTAATTTCAATGATATGGAAAGTGCTTCGGACGGCTACCCCAGGTCCTCTTACTTCATGAGCCTTGTTAAAGGCAATTTCTACGGAGACAGTGCGGAAGAAATTGCATTATTCTGCGGTCAATACCTCTATGTGTATTCAGGGACCGGCTTTAGCCGTATAGTCAATAAGCAAACGTATACAAGGTCATGGGCACGAGGTACCACAGCCGATTATGATATGGACGGCTATGACGAACTCTTTGTGCTCAATAGCGGGGGCAATCAAACAGGATATTGGTATGTCTATGATGTAAGTGCCTCCGGATTAAGTCAGAAAGCTACAGGCGAAGCAACAGCATCGTATAGCGGAGGCTCCGTAACAATCGGTTCTGGCGATTGCGCTGCCGCCGATTTTACCGGTGATGGATTGCCGGATACGATACTTATGGGCAAAGGAACAGGCGATAAATGGACCAGCCTATGGGGTATTATATTGGAAACATCCATGAATGCATCATCCCAACCGACATTCAGCACCATTACCATGTCGCAAGGCCCTGGTTTTGGGGCATCTCCTGATGAATATATAAATATGCTTCGGGTAGGAAACATGATTGGTAACGGTAAAAAGCAAGTCCTTGCAAACAATGTATTGTTTGAATACAATCATGCTTCAAAACGCTTTGACATGGTAAACCCTTCTGTAAGTATGTATTCAGGCGGAGGTAATTTATCACAGTTCCAGCAAAGCACTGCAATGGGCGATGTAACCGGCGACGGCCTTGATGATATTGTAACCTGCGGTTGGGACGATTTGGAAGTTACTTACATGAGTAATGGTGTATGGGGACATTCTGTGACAGCATTAGGTGCAAGTTCAACCATGTGCCAAACCCTCTGCCTTCCCAATGTTGATGCGGACGGCCTTACCGCAGTTTACACACCTTCAATGAAGAGCCTGCAATTCACCAACCCGACGCCAATCACCGTGCTTGCATCAACGCCCTATTGGGACGGCGTGGAGTATAGCGGCGAAGGTGAAACAACCTATGGCGAAACCACATCCGGCGCTACATCCAGCGAAATCTCAGGCGGTTTTACCGCATCAAGGAGCGTTGGTGTGGAATTCAGTCTATTCGGAAGCGGTATGGAAGCGGAAGCAACACAGAGCCTCAGCGCCAACTGGGCATTCTCACGAACCGAAGAATGGGAGGAAACCGTTTCATACTCCACGCCTCAAGGCGAAGACATGGTGATATTCGCCGTTACCCCCTACGATGTCTACTATTACAAGATACTGACATCTGCCCATGGCAGTTACCCTGCCGGCCAATACTTTAAGGTAACGGTTCCCCGGCAGCCGCGAATCCTCAGCGCTGAATTGCAATACTACAATGCCGTAGTCGGTTCAGGCAAGGCTATCAGCCTTAACCACACCGTGGGCAACCCGCGCAGCTACTACAGCGAGGCGAGCAAAAACACCTTAAGGAGCCAATACGCCGCAAAAGGCATCTTCGGCAATGCGGCCAAAACCGTAGGGCAGGGCAGCGGCACGGTAAGCATCAGCCGCACATCCTCATCCTCAAGTGATTGGAGCGCCGGTGCTGAAACAAGTATTGGTGCGACTGTAAAAGCGACAGTCACCGGCGTCTCGGTAGGCGTCGGGGTAGAACTGTCGGCAGGCTACAGCAGCACCAACAGCATCGGCTCCGGCACGGAGATTTCCGGCACCGTCGCAAACCTCCCCACCAACGCCTACAGCGTCGCCTCCAACATCTTCGACTGGGGCATAATGGCCTTCCCCTACACCTCAAACAGTCAGCAGTTCTACCTGATCACCTACTGGACAAGGTAGGAATGTAACTGCTAAAGCGCGAGGTGGTTTCGACAAGCGCAACCACCCGGGGGGCGCCGAACCCCCCGGGGGTGTGCGTGTGGAAACCACCCGGCGCCGCGGCGGGGGGGGGTGGGAGTTTTTTTTGGGGGTGTCGTTTTGAGGGGGTTTTGTGGT
>JAISIL010000135.1 GCA_031262035.1 Spirochaetaceae bacterium
CAGGATCAAACTCTCCATGATATATTCACTATCAGGCCGAAGCCTGCTAGCTATCTTCATCTTGAGCGTCCTGCGAAATTAACTTCGCTTCTCTCAAATTCTTTATACGCTTGTATGGGGCAGGCTGACCCGCCCCTACAGATGCGGCTCTCGCCGCATCTGGCTGCATTAGGGGCAGGATGAATCCTGCCCCTACAGGGGCGAATGATTATTCGCCCCTGCAACGAAACCCTTTTACAGGTTCCGTTCCTCTCCCCTTCCCTAAAACCGGCTTACCATTGCTGATTCGCCGCCGTTTCAAATATCAGGCTCCCTTAAGGAGCTCGGCCGGACTTGAAGGGGCGCATTGCCCTTTCTAATCGGTATGTCAAATATACTATTTTCTCTCTTTTTTGTCAAGCACTTTTCGCAAAAAAATTTTTTTTATTTGCAAAAACTTTTTTTGTGACTAAAGTCATTTTTTCTCATCTTTCATCTTCAAAATATGTTATCGTTTCTCTATAACTTTTTTATTTTAAGGGAGATTGATTGTTATGAATCACACTGTCCGTTTTAACAGATGGAAGGCTTTGGTGGCCCTCCTCAAGAACGAGGAGCAGGCTACTGAAAGGCTCGCTTCCATGACCGCGCTCCGCCTGGGACTGAGGGCTTCTACCGTCAGGGAGATGCTTGCCGAGGTAAGAAGGCTCAAAGCCAGGAGAATGAGGCTTCTTTCTTCGCTTGAAAGAAGGCTTGAGATTAGGGATATCGCCAAAGTCCTCTCGGTGCCGCCGGTGCTGGTGAGAACCACCATCAAAGAGATTGAGGACCTCATGCGCGGCGGGGGAGATGAGCCAGACGCCTGTCCGGCGGAGTAGAAGAGAGCCCGCCCGGGTAAACGAGGGCACGCCCTGATGGAAGGGGGCAGAGCCCTCGTAGAAGACGGCCCGCCCATCTTTAGCTCATCTTTCATTATATCTCTAGGAGGTAGAAGAGGGCACCGCCCGGGGCGGTTGCCAGCTGCGAGCCATGCGAACCGGCACGAACCTTGGCGTATCAGAAATAGATTGGACATCGGGGGTTTGTGCCGGTTGGGTCGTTCGGGGTTGGTATGTTTACTGATTTTTGAGCCGCTCCACCATGGAAAGTATAGATTTTATACGTTTCTCTGTTGGATTTTCTCTTTTTTCGGTTTCTGCCCTTCTTATATTTACATTTATAGCCGCCTCTAAGTTTAAAATCTGGGCTGAGATTGATTTGGACTGCTCATTGTATGTCAATTCCTCAAAGGTCTTCGTTCCATTCTGATGTGCTTTCATTCTAAAACTACTCCTTTCATAACCTTTAAATCAGGTAATCTAGGGATACGGGTAAATATCAATGGTACAGCATCTTCATTGTATGGTAATAAAGTAACAGATAATTCTTTTGAATTCCAGCTATTTAATGTAAGTTTCCAAGTATAATAATTACTAATAAATGTTAAGTCTGGATTAAAAGAATAATTCCAAGATATAAAATTTCTCCCAATGCAAATATCTGACTGGAAATCATAAAATTCTAATATTACAAATTTCTCTCTAATCTCTAGATAATACTGACGATAGGCAATTTCTTTTCCATCAACAGTAATAACATCTGATTTTGATGTTGCCTGATATGCCCCTATCATATCTTGATATTCTGGTAGAAGCTTTGTTGCGCAAGATACCATTAATATTATCAATGCCATGCCGATGAAGGCGGGGGGCCTTCGGTTGAAGGACAGCACTTTGCTGCCTTCGCCATTACATTTGGGTTGTTTTTTCATAACAATCCTCCTTGTGGGTTTTTGACAGCGTAATTACGCTATCGGTTAAAATTATATACCCTTATTACGATTTTGTCAAGTATTTTTTATCGTAATTATGATATTTTTATTTATTATGGAAACTGGGACTTTTTCGGAGCGTTTACGGTCGGAAATTGAATACCGGGGCTTAACCCAGAAGGAATTAGCCACTAAAGCCGGTATAAAAAAACGGGCTTTGGATATGTATCTGGGGAATCAGCAGTCTATGCCACCGGCCGATGTTGCTGTTCGCATAGCCTCTGCTTTGGGAGTTTCTGTAGAGTATCTGGTTACCGGATTTGAGGGACAGCGGAAAAGAAAGTTTATTGTATTATCCGAAGTGAATGACCTGCTTGATGATATTGAAACCTTACCAAGAGAAATATTGAGTGCAGTCCGTTTATTGGTTCATTCCATAAGCTTGAATCGGGAAAATTAACCGTGTGTTCCTTAAAACTGTAAACCGATACTTATCATTTTTTCATAAGAAACCCCTTTGATTTTGATGCTCTAAATATAGAGTTGTGAGTATTATAGCATACTCTAAAATTAGAGTCAAGTGCTATGGAGAAAGAAACAGAAAAAATTATTGAAAAAATAAAGGAAAAAAGGCTGGAGAAGAAAATTTCGCTTCTTAATCTGGCCAATGATGTAGACATTTCTCATAGCCACTTGTATTATATAGAAGCAAAACGGGTTATGCCTTCGGTGGATGTTGTGGTAAAGCTGGCCAAGGCATTGGGGCTTGGGTTTCAGGATTTTGTCAACAATTAAAAGTTACGCTGAAATCGAACAAGAAAATAACCACGAATAACACAAATGATATTGCCTACGGCAAATCACACGAATTTTCGCTTACTTATCGTAGATTATTCGTGTCGGCGAAGCCGATTCGTGCTATTCGTGGTTGTATAAAAAGTAAATGTTTTTGCCCTGCGAACCTATGGACAATCAATTGACAGAAATCAGAATCTATACTATAATGGGCTTTCAGAGGTGGGACTTATGGCTTATTACAAGAATTTTAAGACGGTAGTGTATTGTGTGGCGCCTTGGGCTGGGCGGGTTACTGAGGCTGAGTTAAAGGAAGAGATTGAGTTTTTTCAGCGCTTTGTTGGTGTTGATAAGGTGTATCTGGAGACTTTTCGGGGGGAGTGGGTTTCGCAGGAACAGCTTGATATGTGCAAGCGGGTTTTTGCCGGGGCAGGTATTGAGGTTTCCGGTGGAATTACTACTGTTACACCGAATTTGAATGATGATGACCAAAAAAGGCAGCGGCTTTTTAATACATTTTGTTATAATAATGGGCCAATGAGGGAATTGTTGAAGCAAGTTGCTGAATTTACTGCCCGGAATTTTGATGAGTTTATTATAGATGATTTCTTTTTTACCCAATGCACCTGTGAGGATTGCCTTAAGGACAAGGCGGCTTTTGAAAAAGAGCATGGTAAGGCCGCTTGGGAAGCGTATCGGCTGGCAAAGATGAAGGAAGTATCGGAAAATTTGGTGATAAAGCCTGCCAAAGCGGTGAATCCGAAGGTAAAAATCATCATCAAGTTCCCGAACTGGAAGGAAAGTTATCAGGAAACAGGGTATAATCCGGCTGAACAGAAGGATATGTTCGACCTGATTTATACCGGAACGGAAACCCGTGATACGGCTTTGCAGGACCAGCATTTACCCAGGTATCTTTCCTATAGTCTTGTTCGTTACCTGGAAAACACGGCACCGGGGCGTAATGGCGGCGCATGGTTTGACCCCTATCAATGTTATACCTATGATACCTACCTTGAACAGGCATATCTGAGCGCTTTTTCAAAGGCAGGAGAGCTTATGATTTTCTGCTGGCCTTCTCTGTATAAGAATAAATTTGCAACGGCACTTGGGTTCAGGCTGCAGGAGATTGACGCCTGCCTTGGCAACCTTGGGAAGCCGGTGGGTTTGCCGCTGTATCTTCCTCATAATGCACAGGGGGAAGACCACCTGGAAGATTTTTTAGGGATGGCAGGTATTCCCTTTGAACCGACACCGGAGTTTCCTGTCTATGCGGAAAACGAAAAATCTGCGGGGAAGTCTTCTGTGGTAATAATTACTGCGATGGCTTTAAAGGATAAGAATATTATTGAAAAGATAAAGGATTTTGCGGCCCGTGGCGGCAAGGTGATTTGTACAAGCGGCTTTATGATTGGGGCTTTGGAAGGGGCAGGCAGTGAACGCACCGGTGATGCCGGTGATATTTCTGATATGACCGGCATTCGGTATCGCGGACGGCGTTTTGAGGCTGATACCTTTCATGTTACTTGGAAGGGGCTGCATCATCCGCTTTATGCAGAGAGCACTCGGCCTATCAGTTTTCCGATGCTGGAACACCGGAATAATGCATCCTGGAGTCTTATCAATGCAGGGCGGGGGGACGCTCATTCGAGTATTCTGCTGCGTGATACCTATGGCAAAGGCGAGTTGCTTATCCTCAATGTGCCGGACCTTTACAGTCAGATTAAGGAGCTACCACGAGAAGTTTTAAAGAGAATTCGCGCAGAGTTGTCCTGTGGCGATATCTATCTTGATGCGAAGCCTGGTGTTTCGATCTTCACTTATGATAATGATACATTTGCTGTGTATACCTATACTGCATCTTCCGGTGCGGCGGCCTTTCCTGATATAGCAAAAGTACATATTAAGGGGAAGAAGACGGCGCTTCGAAATATTGCCGGCGCTAAAAAGATAAAACCTTTGTATCAAACTGATGAGGAAAGTATTTTTGAAATAGATATAATTCCCGGTGAATTCGAGTTTTATCAATATTAATTTTATTACTGATAAAAGGGATAATAGAATGAGTATAACAGAAGAAAAGTTACAGCGATTTGGTATCATTCCGGTAGTGTGTATTGATGATGCAGAAAAGGCGCTGCCCCTTGGCTTAAGGCTTCGGGATGCAGGCCTTGCCTGTGCTGAAATTACTTTTCGTACCGGGGCTGCAGAAGCGGCGATGGTAAAGATACATGAAGCGCTTCCCGATATGCTTATCGGTGCAGGCACTGTTACAAATACTACACAAGTTGATAAGGCAATAGCGGCCGGTGCATCTTTTGCGGTGAGTGCAGGATTTAATCCCCGGGTTGTCCGCTATGCACAGGATAAAGGGCTGCCGTTTTTCCCGGGGGTTATGACGCCCGGCGAAATTGAAGGGGCAATGGAACTGGGTTGCAACATTCTGAAATTTTTTCCTGCAGAACAGGCAGGGGGATTGGCCATGCTGAAAGCTTTTGCCGGGCCTTACAGCAGTTTGCGATTTATTCCTACAGGCGGTATCAGTCTGAAGAACTTGAAAGAGTATCTTTCCTATGAGAAGGTGCTGGCCTGCGGCGGTTCCTGGATGGTGCCTCAAGATAAAATTAATACAGGTGATTTTGATGCAATAAGCATATTGGTAAAAGAAGCAGTGAATGCGGTGAAGGCTGCAAGGGGGAAGTGGGTAGAATGTCTTGTGTAGTGTGTTTTGGCGAATTAATGCTCCGGCTTGCGCCTGAAGGATACCGGCGTTTTGTGCAAGCTGATAGTTTTGAGGCAAGTTACGGCGGCGGAGAGGCAAATGTTGCAGTATCCCTTGCCAATTTTGGTATTGAGAGCAGGTATGTAACAAAATTGCCTTCCAATGAACTGGGGCAGGCGGCACTAAATTCACTGCGGCATTTTGGTGTTGACACTCGTTTTATTAGCCGTGGCGGGAAACGGCTTGGTATATATTTTGTCGAAAAAGGGGCTTCCCAAAGACCTTCGAAGGTGCTGTATGACCGTGCAGGCAGTGCCATTGCAGAAAGTGAATTAAGCGACTTTGATTGGGATAGCATTTTTAATGACAAGGTTCAGTGGTTCCATTGGACAGGCATTACACCGGCAATAAGCGACAAGGCTGCCCTGCTTTGTGAAGCTGCCTGCAAAAAGGCAAAAGAAAAGGGGATTACTATTAGTTGTGACCTTAATTATAGAAAGAATTTGTGGCCGCGGGAAAAAGCAAAAGAAGTAATGACTGCACTCTGCAAGTATGTTGATCTATGTTTTGCCAATGAGGAAGATGCAAAAGATGTCTTTGGTATCAGCGGGAAGAGTTTTGAGGATGTAGCAGCACAAATGGCCGGGCAATTCGGTTTTAGCACAGTGGCCATTACCAATAGGCAATCCCTTTCGGCAAATGATAATGGCTGGTCGGCGATGCTTTACCAAAATGCCGGGGATGGAGCCAAGGCCTATTGGTCGAAGAAATATGACATTCACATTGTAGACCGTGTTGGAGCGGGGGATAGTTTTGCAGCAGGCATCATCTATGGAAGATTGCAGGAATGGGAAGCACAAAAGACCCTTGATTTTGCTCTTGCAGCATCCTGCTTAAAGCATTCTATTGAAGGTGATTACAATATGGTTTCTCTTGCTGAAGTTTTAGCGCTTGCCGAAGGGGCGGGGACTGGTCGAATAATGCGCTAGTGTCCTGTCCTTGACATATTACGATATAATAAATCAACCACGAAGGACACTAAGTACACAAAGTATAGGAATTTACTTCTTCGTGTCCTTTGAGTCCTTTGTGGTTAAATGATTTGGACAGGACACTGGCACTACTACAATATCCTGTTTAAAAACATATACACTACAACTCCGGGGAAGATGGCTATTAAGGGGTTTCGTTTCCAGATATAGAGCAAAGTAGTGAGAAGTGATGCTGCAATGGTTGGCAGTATGGAAAGTATATCAAAGTTTGTGCGTATCAGGGCTTCGCGAAGGGCTAGCGCTATGGCATTAAAGGTAAGGACACACATGGCGACAGGCGGAGCGGCTTTTTCCACAAAGGAAAGCACCTTCTGCATAGTAGTTTTACTGGCATCAGTATGTGTGGTATCAGTGTTTGTGGTATTAGTATTTGTAGTATCAGTCTTTATGGTATTAGTCTTTTGAACATCCAATTTTCCTGAAAAGAGAAAGGCGAATGCCCTGCAGAGGAAAATAAGCAAGGCCATTATGACAGTGTATATAAGTGCAGTATTTGTGTCTATCATAGAGAGAGAGCCTCCTTCTCTTTTCTTTCGGGGATAAGGCTTGTAAGCGCCAGCGATATGACCAGGGCCAATAGAAGCGAAAGCCTTTCGGGCAGCACTATAACGGCAAGTATTGAAAGAACAGCACTGAGTAAAAAGGGCCCAGCACGCCGGACCCTATACATCTGGTCTATTAAAAGAACGATAAAAAGGGCCGTTAAGGCAAAATCCACACCGGTAAAATCGAAGGGGATAAGGGAACCGGCAAAAAAACCGATAAGGCCGCCTAAAATCCAGTAAGATTGGTCAAAGATTGCCACCTTTAGCATAAATGCGGCGCCTTTTTCGCCGGCTGCTTCTTGCGGTGGAATAGATGAGAGCAGCGCAAAGGTTTCATCGGAAGTGGCGAACACCAGATACCATTTGGCAAAACGCCATTTTCCACCGAGACGCCCTACACTATTGTAGCGTTTGAGCATGGTAAGGCTGTAGGCGATGTGGCGCATGTTTATTACTAATTGTAAGATGCAGGCTTCGGCAATGCCCAAACCGGCTGCAAAAATGCCGACAGCGGCATACTGACCTGCCCCGGCATACATTAAAAGGCTCATAAGGCCGGTTAAATACCAAGGGTAGCCTGCCTCCGCCATCATAAGGCCGAATGCAGCGCCGATTGCGAGATATCCAAGTAACACAGGAATGGAATAACGAAAGGCTTTTAGCATGAAAAATTACTGTCCCTTAGAAAGCAAGATAGCACTTTCTATACATTTTGCCAAGCCCCTTTAGGTCAATTCCCTCTCTCGCCTTCTGCTTTAAGTCTATGGTAAATTGGTTCATTGAAAAGTGCCGGTAGATATAGATTTCTTCTTTTAACACTGTTTCGTTTTTATAGATTTCCTGCAGAGCCTTTGTGTATGGGGAAAAGAGGCCTTTCGGCCCCATCTCTGAGTAACCGGTAATCCAAATGGGCATTATCCTGCCGTTTTGCGAGAGGGCTTTTTGGAAGTCAAGCAAAATCTCGGCCATTATCTGCTGGCTTTTATTCAGGGTACTGGGAAAATCACCCCCCCCCTCAATCCCCCCCCGCAAGGGGGGGGGAGATATATCATTCCGAGATGAATTAGGGAGGGGAAGTATATCGTTCTGAGATGATTTAGAGGGGGGAGGTGTATCTTTCTGATATATCTTCTCTAAATCTTTTAACTCAATTGTTCTTGGGGTGTGAATTGGGGTTTTGTTTAGGATGATGACATTTTTTCGAAAATCTATTCCCATTTCGGGGTGGGTTTTGAAAAAGCCTTCGGCTATTTTTCCGGAAGGACCAACCAGATAGCGCCGGTTCGCGGCAGCTTGTTCGCGCTGGCCGGGGTTATCGGCGACGAGTATCAGTTTTATATCTTCGGGATTGATTTCTTCCAGTGAATTATTGTAGACAACCGGGGTTTCAACTAGATAGGGCTTCCCGGGCCTTGAATCGACCAGCGCCTGTTGCGCTGCCTGCAGCCCGGGAAGCTCATCTTGTAGTTCTGTGCAAAAAAGTTTAAAGCGTTCTTTTGCTTTGTTAAACTTTTCTGCCTGATTATTTAGAACCAGAGTCTTAAACCACCTTCAAAGCCAACGCCCCAGTCAAGTCCGAATTGCTTTATTGGCAGTATCTTCATACCAATACTTGGTGCCACATCAAGAAATAATTCCAGCAAATTATCAAAGAATTGGAAGGTAACCCCGATTGGCGCTCTCAGTCCTGCATTGAGAATGAATATATCTCCAATACCGATGGTACCATAACCGCCTAGACCTATAAAATAACCTATATCGACAATAGACGACTGAAGTTTAAAATATCTATCAAGAAGATAGTAATCACCGGAAACGCCAACTGCCAAGGTCTTACTGCCAAATCCACCTATATTTACACCCCAAAAGACATCAACATCAGGAATTTTGAAACTGAGCGCAGCGCTACCACCAAATGCTCCGCCGTAGCTTCCACCACCTGCTACACCAATACCGAAATTGTTTGGATGTTCTGCAAATGCTGCAGTGCTCAAACACAGGGCCACAAGCCCAACCGTAATGATTTTTTTCATAAAAAATCCTCCTAATACTTTATATTGCCTAATACTATATATCGTCAATCCTACACTTGAATTGAAAAAGTGTGTCAAGCCTTTTTCGATACTTAGTATTTTAGCATACTAAACAATACCGTATGCCAGCATTGCATCGGCTACTTTAAGGAAGCCTGCTATGTTTGCCCCGGCAACAAGGTTACCCCGAACGCCAAAGTCTTCGGCAGCAGATGCAGCTTTTTCGTAGATACCTTGCATGATGTCTTTCAGCCTTGCATCAACTTCCTCAAAGGTCCAGGCAAGGCGGATGCTGTTCTGGCTCATTTCCAGGGCGCTTACCGCTACACCTCCTGCGTTTGCAGCCTTGGCAGGACCAAAAAGGACGCCGGCCTGTAAAAAGGCCTCAGTTGCCTCTTCTGTGCTGGGCATATTTGCCCCTTCGGCAATGGCGATGCAGCCTCCTTTAATAAGGGCCTTGGCATCATCTTCATTCAGTTCATTTTGTGTGGCACAGGGAAGCGCAATGGTGCAGCCTGCTTCTGCTACAGCCTTCCACAGGCCGCTATGCCCGCCCTTATCTTCGGTATATTTTGCTTCAGACACTTCTTTTATATACTCGGAAATCCGTCCGCGCCTTTCCAGCTTAATCTTTTTTACGAGGTCCAGCTTAATTCCCTTTGTATCGATAATAAAACCATTGGAATCGGACATACTGATGACCTTTGCCCCCAGTTGCATGGCCTTTTCCGCTGCAAAAATGGCCACATTCCCCGAACCGGAAATGGCAAGGATACTGTCCTTAAAGGATTTTCCGGCAGACTTGAGCATTGCTTCAGTAAAATAGCACAAACCGTAACCAGTTGCCTCTGTCCGGGTAAGCGAGCCGCCAAAGGTCAGCCCCTTGCCGGTAAGCACGCCTGTCCACTCATTACTAATCCGCTTGTATTGCCCAAAGAGATAGCCGATTTCCCGGCCGCCAACGCCGATATCGCCTGCTGGAACATCGGTATCCTGGCCGATATGCCGGTAAAGCTCTGTCATAAAGCTCTGGCAGAAGCGCATTACTTCGGCATCGCTCTTTTTATGGGGGTCAAAATCGCTGCCGCCCTTGCCGCCGCCAATGGGGAGGCCGGTAAGGCTGTTCTTCAATATCTGCTCAAAACCAAGGAACTTTACTACCGAGGCACAGACCGTTGGGTGAAAGCGCAAGCCGCCCTTGTAAGGCCCCAGCGCCGAATTAAACTGCACCCGGAAACCGCGGTTCACCTGCACCTTGCCTGCATCGTCGACCCAGGGCACGCGAAATTGCACAAAGCGTTCAGGCTCGACAAACATTTCGAGGATTCCCGACTTTTCAAATTCGGGCCGCTTTTGCAGGGTGAGTTCCAGGCTTTCCAGCACTTCCCGAACCGCCTGCTGAAACTCCGGCTCGTCGGGGTTTTTCCTCTGAACCTTCTCGAATAGTTCCTTCATGTAAATAGTCTTAAATTCCATTCAATTAATTCTCCTGTTATAAGTGTAAGATATTTGGAGTTTCTTGTCAATGGATGGAGACAGTAATTCATAATTCAAGCCTCGCGCACGGGGGAGCAGGACAATCTTTTGTTGAACTTCAGTAAACTGAAGTACGCTGTTGAAAGTTCCGCCTTCGGCGGCGTCTTGATATGATGCCTACCGACAAAGCGATGACAGCAACTTTCAAATGCCCTCACAAAAGATTGTCCTGCTCCCCCTGCCCCATACTGAACTATGTAATACTGAATTAAAAAACAGACATGGTTTTGCACACGCAGGTCTTGACGAA
>JAISIL010000022.1 GCA_031262035.1 Spirochaetaceae bacterium
TGGAACGCTATACGCTGCCTTACCGCCATTTATCAGGAAGGCCGCGAAAGTGGAATACTTCAAACAAATACAAATGCAACCTCAAACCCAGCTACTGAGGCTTAAGTTTATGATGTTGAATTCGTGGCTAATTACTTTACCCAATCCTCATACTTCAAACCAGGAATGTGCTCGAAATGCTTCGGGTTGTGAGTCACAAGGGTGTAGCCACGGTTTATGCAGAAAGCGGCCTGGAAGATGTCGTCGTCTTCGGGGCTGTGGCCCTGTCTTATAAGCTCAGAATATATCTTTGCAGCAAGCTCAAAATCGACTACATCCAATTTTGCCCTGGCCGTGTGGGCAAATCTTCTATTGAAGTATTCCAGCTTTTGGCCCGAATTATTGAGGTAGAAGCCTCTTTTTATCTCGTAGAGGGAGATGGGGGGCACGAGCCACTCATCTCCATTGGGATTAACTGCCTCAATAAGTTCACGAATTCCAAAAAGGTTTTTGATATCAAAGGAGATTATGTTTGTGTCAAAAGCATACACCATCAGACTTCCACCTCCTTAAAGCGTAGACCTTTACCATTTACCAGATAGAAGTCGTCAGGTAATGGTTCATCTTCCACTGAATCAATTTCTTGGTGAAATGCTTTTAGATTCTCTTGCACCTTTTCTCGGTCGTAGTTCCTCCAGAACTCATCTTCGTCTGCTTGTGCCTCCGCCGACAGTGGAATCGGCTTACACCACTCTACAGGATCATAATCCTCGGTGAATATCGGCCAGTCTTTGGTTTTGTAGGAGCCTTCGCTCTCCTCCACATCCTCGTGGCGCTGCTCTCTGTGCATCTGGTGCACTTCTCTTTGAAGCTGCAACAAGAGGTTCCAGACCATCTCGATTGTTATTTGCTGTTTCGCTACCGGCATATTGCCCTCCGTTAGGGTAAGTATAGTAGATTTCAGTATAGATTGCAAGCATCAGAGTGGCTGTCGGGTAGGGCAAAATCATGAAAACATTTGCCCTTGAAATAGACACACCAAGCGAACCCTTTTTTAACGGCCCGGTCGAAGCGGTTCAACTGACCATAGCAGACGGTGAAGTAGGCGTCTGGGCAAACCACGAAGCCTTTACTGCGCCGGTCTGCCGCGGCCCCTTAAAAATCCTCAAAGACGGCACTTGGAAAGAGGCCTCCCTTAGCGAGGGGCTTATTGAGGTAAAAGCCGATAAGACAGTTATTCTCTGCAACACAGCGAAGTGGCAGGAGTAGCTTTTCTGTTTTTTTAGGGGGTCTTGACTGTGGCCTCTGTAAGGAAATCCACGATATTGTAGTGGAAGATACCCTTTATGTCATTAAAATCGCCGACGGGGTCCATGGTGAGCAGCGTCTTTTTGTAATTGTCCGGGATTTGTCTCAGGGGCTGAAGCTCTCTTTCCCGGACAGCATCGTCGGCGATGGAGGCGCTCACCTGGTAATAGACTGTTTCATTGAACTTTCGGGCGATAAAATCCACCTCCAGCGAATCAAGTTTGCCGATGCTTACTTGATACCCGCGCCTCTGCAGTTCAAAATAAACAAGATTTTCCAAACTGCTGCCGAAATTTCCGGACTTTCCTGCGAGGAGATTGCGGAGGCCTAAGTCAACAATAAAAAACTTATCGTTGGTTTTCAAGAGGCTTTTGCCGCGAATGTCATCCCGCTTCGCCCGGTAAAATAGGTAGGCATTTTCAAGCATTGACAGGTAGTTGTCGGTAGTGTCGCTGGACGTTTTTCGCCCGGAACTGACGATGTAGTCGGCAATCTTTTTGGGAGAAACAATATTGGCCGTATTGTCTGCCAGAAATCGTATCACCTTTTCCATGATGTCCATTTCGCGCACCTGATTGATTTTGATAATATCGTTCATCACAATGGTGCTATAAATTCCCGAAAGATAATCGCGATACTGCAATTCCGGCTCTTTTAAGGAAAAAATGCCAGGGAAGCCGCCCTGAATGAGATATTGCCTGAAAGCAGCCTGTTTTTCATCTGGTTTGGTCCCTGAAAAAAGCAGATACTCTTTGAAAGACAGCGGCAGCATCCGCAGTTCCACGTAGCGTCCGGACAGCAGCGTCGCCAGCCGGGAGTTCAAGAGCTGTGTGTTGCTGCCGGTTATGTAGATATCGAGGTCAGTGTCGAGGCGCAGGGAATTGGCTGCCCGCTCCCATTCGTTAATCTGCTGGATTTCATCAAGGAATACATAGGTTTTACCCTCTTTTGCCTTGCGCCCTTTGACTGCATCGTGCAGCTTTTGGTACGAATCGATGTCGCTGTAATCGAGGTTTTCCAGGTTGATGCTCACAATCGATTCCGATGGCACTCCCTGCTCACGCAAATAATCGCCATACATCGCAAAAAGCGATGACTTGCCACAGCGCCTGACCCCGCTTACCACCTTGATAAGCTCAGGCGTATCCCGCCAAGAGATAATACGGTCTAAATAATCTTGTCTTACAAACATATTTCGAGTATACACGAATTTTCTCTGTATGTCAATAGAATTTCGTCCATAGAAGAACTTTTTTTTGAAGATTTTTTTTCAAGGGCGCTTGACAAAAATTCGCATTTTTTATACAATGCCTATATGTGCAATGAAAAAGTGCTAAAGTTTTTGGTAATTTCTGCCGACACACACACACACACACACACACACACACACACACACACATTCTCATCTTGTGTAAATTTTACTCAGTTTTCTCTAAATAACCGTAAGACAGCTTCTGTTTATAGTAACATTTTCTGCTCATTTCCTCTTTTTGCTTTGCAAAGGGGGTTTGGATTATAAAAATACTCAACAAAAAGGAGAGTTTGTGTGAAAAAAGGATTTTTCGTATGTGCCCTTAGAGCCATAGCGCTTCTTTTGGTACTCGCACTGACCGCTTGCCACATTCGAGGTGGCGGGTCCACGCTAAGAGCTGAGGCAGAATTAAGCGAAGCCAGCACTCTAGGCGGCATTCCGATCAGTATTGATGGAACAGAGGATGGCAGCCTTATAGCGGAGGCTACTACTGCAAGCGTTGTAATCCATGCAGACGGCAGGGCGGCGGCAGAGTTTATCCCCGTTGCATCTGCGGGCGCTAAGCTTAGTGCTCTTGCAAACGGTGGAAGCGAGCCGGCCGAGGCTGATTTTCTTGCAATAGCGGCATCATATGATTTCAGCACTAATACAAGTCTTTGGGTGAAGGTTCTGTCTGAAAACGGCAAGGTAACGCATTATTATAAGATTGCGGTTACTGTCAGCAATGCTACGGTTAGCAGTGTTACCGTGATCCCCGCAACGGCGGATGTTCAAATAGGGAAGACAAGGCAGTTTACGGCCACTGTGAATGGCACAGCCGACCCGCCACAGACTGTTACCTGGACGGTGACAGGCCAGTCAAAAAATGGAACTTCCATTGATAATACAGGCCTCCTGACTGTGGCGGCAAATGAGACGGCGGAGGCAAGTCTTACTGTTAAAGCTACTTCTACTTTTGATACAACAAAATCCGGCACGGCTACCGTTACGGTGAAAACAGAGCCTGTTCCAACAGATAAAACCACCCTTGCAATAGCAATAGGAAATGCTACTGCCGCAAAGACAGGCATTACCATAAAACCGGCCGGCACAACCCCGGCGGATGTTGCAGCGGGCGCCTATTACTGGTTACAGGCCGATGTAGACACGCTGACTGCGGCAATTACAGCGGCACAGGCGGTTGCAGGCAACGCAGATGCGACACAGGAGCAGGTTGACGGCGCTGTTACAACATTGAACGCTGCTCTTACCGCCTTTAATAACGCAAAGAAAGAAGGGACCAAAGTGTCGGGACCAGACTATACAGCCCTGACTGCAAAAATTGAAGACGCTACTGCTGCGAAGACAGGCATTACCATAAAACCGGCCGGCACAGTACCGGCAGATGTTGCAGACGGCACCTATTACTGGCTGCAGGCCGATGTAGACACGCTAAGTGCTGCAATTACTGCGGCACAGGCTGTTGCAGATGATACAGATGCTACACAGGGGGAGGTTGACGGCGCTGTTATAACATTGAACGCTGCCATTACAGCGTTTAATAATGCAAGGAAGACTGGAACCAAAGTGGACTACACCGCCCTGAATACGAAAATTTCAGACGCTAATACTGCGAAGACAGGCATTACCATAAAACCGGCAGGCACAACCCCGGCAGAAGTTGAAGACGGCACCGAGTACTGGCTGCAAGCTGATGTGGACACATTAACTGCGGCAATAACTGCGGCACAGGCTGTTGCAGATAACACAGGTGCGACACAGTCGCAGGTTGACGGCGCTGTTACAACATTGAACGCTGCTCTTACGGCTTTCACTGATGCAAAAAAGACAGGGACCTTAGTTATCACCAATGCCGCTAACCCGGTTATTGGCACACAGCCGGCAGCTACAGGCTCTTACACGCTGGGACGGCTGGTTACATTGACAGTTGCCGCATCTGCTTCAACTACCGGTTACACCGGAACGGATGTGCTGAGCTACCAGTGGTATCAGTCTACGGATAATGCCAATAACACATCGGGTGATGATACACGGGTGGGAACAAACAGCACTCAATACCGGCCGTCAACCGAAGCAAGCGGAACCTCCTATTATTATGTGGAAGTTACCAACACCAACGATGCAGTAAACGGGACAAAAACAGCTATGACCACCAGCACTGTAGCAACGGTAACGGTGACAGAACCGGAGCCTCTATCCGGCGGCATTACCATCACCAGCGGTATTTCCGGCAGCGACTTCCCCGGCGATGCAGTGGTAACAGGAAGCGCGGTGAGCCTTGATATAAGCGAAGGCGGCACTGCTACTATCAGCTACACAGGAGACGATGCTGATGAAATAGAATGGCGTGTAGACGGCGTAGAGATACCAAGCTTTGCAGATGCAACGAGCAAAACCTTCACCGCGGTATATGTGAAAACAGCCACTGATTACGACAAACTCACCAAAGGCAGCCATATAGTTACGCTTATCATTACGATTGATGATAAACGCTACAGTAAAACAATAAGCCTAACGGTGACGGAATAAGGAGAAAATGAGAAATGAAAAATATAAATATATTGAAGAATAATTCACGCAAATTGGAGCGAGACGTCGCAGCTCCAACAAAGGCGCTAAGGTTCTTTGTGTCTCTGTGCCTTTGTGAGATGATTTTATTTACCGCCTGCCAGCAAATGCTTACCCCGGAAACAGCAAAGCTCTACGAGGCGAACATCTCGGTGGTCGAGCCTGTCGAGACCACAGCCCGCACCCTTGCCCCCACCGGCGCCAGCTTCAACAGCTATAAGATGACCATAACAACAAGCTCCGGTGGTGAAACTGATTACACCAATGCAGAATCAAGCACCGGTTCCTACACTGTGTCCCTCGTGGCTGGTACCTATAGTGTAACAGTCGACGGTTACATCACCGTGGACGGCGCGAGTGTGAAAGCAGGCACCGCCACCGGCAGCCTAACAATAGAAGCAGAAGGTGCAAATAGCTGTGCACTGAGCCTGAAATCTGTAGCGGCAGACGGCAGCAGCAAGGGCTTGTTCGACTGGAGCATCACAGTGCCGGCAAATGTTTCGGCAGAACTGTCCATGAAAACCACCACCGGCACTGCAATAGACATTAACGGCGAAACAATCGGTGAAGCTTTTACCATAGCAGCATCGGGGGAAACACAAACGGTTACCGGTTCAGCCGCTGTCTTATCCGGCGTGTATGCAGTGCAGGTGAAGCTTACGGAAACAAGCAGCGGGAAAAACATGACGGCGGTGCCGCTCTACGAAGTGTGCTACATCTACCCGGGATTGACCACCAGTGTGAGCAGGGATTATTCTACTGAGGCTATCAGTTATAACGATAGCTCGCTTATTGCTGTGACCATGACACACAACAGCAATATCCCCACGACCGCGATTGCCGTGGGCGAAAAGCAATACTGGACCTTCCCGGCTACCAATGAGCATGTGTATATTATTAAGGAACCCACTTCATTAATTGGTGGCCAACTTGCCATGAAAGCCTGGAATAAAGGTGACCCAAGTAAAACAAATTTATTCCCAGATCCTTCATCTCTTTCTGGTATGGGCTTATCTTATACCATCACAGCTACAGCCACCGATGATATTATCCTTGAAATTTATAATGAGGATACCGGTTATGCAAGCACCTACAATTATTCCTTCAAGTATTACGACCAGACATTAGTTCCGCCTACAGGCACACCGTCTGTTACTGTAGTTCCGGCCAGTTCCACCTCTGCTACGGTTTCCTGGGCTTACAATTCATATCCTAATGATTCTGCTTATGTCGATGGTTACAATGTCTACCGTTCTACAACAGAGACCGGCGAGTATCAAAAACTCACAGAAACACCGTATACTGCTTCACCATATACCGACAGTACTGTAGTATCTGGCCAGACCTATTACTACAAAGTGGCTGCAATGAATGAAAATGGTGAAGGGTCATCCTATGTCTATATGGTAAAGATAGCTGTGCCTGATGCACCAACAGGCTTGTTTGTTGAGAACATAACACCCTCTACATTAAATATCTATTGGGAGTTGGCTCCAAATGTGACATACAAGGTATATCGTTCGACCACATCAGGATCCGGGTATTCATTAGTTGATACTTTAACAGATGATGAATTCGTTGATTCCGGGCTTACCGAGGGAACCACTTATTATTACAAGATAAGTGCGGTCAATGCCATCGGTGAAGGCACTCCAAGCTATCTTGAAGCATCAACACCAAGTGTTACTGCAATGACAGCCGACACATGGGTTAATGACTCCCTGGCCTCGTCTGAGACTAAATGGTATAAGTTTACGGTAACAAGCGGCAACACATACTATTTGTGGACAAATACCAATGACAATGGTGATGGCAGTAAAACGGGCAGTTTTTCCGGTTCAATTTACGATCAAGCTATTAATTATTTGGATTACATTAGTTCTTCCAATAATAATTGGGCAACCCCGGTTGAAATCACCGGCTTTAACGGCACTGTCTACATCAATACCCAATACGGCCCCGGCACCTACGGCCTGGCATACAGCACCAGCAGTAGCAGGCCGCCATGGTCGCTCGCACTGTTTGCTGACAATGTAGGTGGCGAGAATACTTATACCAATGTGAAGTTCTACCTGGGCGATACAGCAACACTGGCTGATGGTTTTACCACTGCGACCAATTACGAAACGGCAAATGGCATAGCAGGCTTTACATCAGTGAGTGCTCTTGACGCAAGCGCAAACGGCAAATACCTCTACGCTGTAGAGTATACCGCCAATGGAAGCGGCACGGTGAGTATGGTTGGCGTTTCAGATGCGCTAATATGTAGCACATCAAGTGGGCCATCAGGGAGTATTGTTACCTTATTGAGTCTTGAAACATCCCTATATCCTACTGTCTTAGGAAACGAATATGTAGGTGAAGTTCTCCGCTTGACAGACCTTGGTAGTGGTAAATTATACCAATGGATGCGCGCAGATGCAAGTGACGGTTCATATGTAGACATTGAAGGGGCAACAGAAAAAACATATACATTAACAGATTTTGACCTAGGCAAATGGATCAGGCTAAAGGTAACCAATTTTAAAGGTTCCTTCTACAGAAATACATACTCTGCTGTTGGAGCGCGAAGGACTGTGATTGATACCATAACCATAAGCGGTCTCAGTGCTCCGATTGCAGGCCAGTCTTTTGATACTGATTTCATCATAACGACTACCGGTATCGATTCTGATAGGCCTACTTATATGATAAAATGGACCAATTTAAATGGAGATGACCTGGATCATTCATCAGATGCGATAGCGGGCACAAGATATTGCCTTGAAATAGCGCTGAATATAGTGGCAGGATACAGGATTGGTGATACAGTAACTATAGATGGTGTTGATTATGATACTTCATATGATGGAACAGGTAATGGCTCCACCTATGCAATTTACGAACGGCCTTTTGACTTCACTAATGGAATATATAGTGATGAAACGATGGCTATATCGATAGCTTTTCCGGTAACACCGTAGCATGAGGACAGGGTATTTGCTACGAATGGCACGAATGTACGCGAATGGGGGAGGGGCTATTCGTGTAATTCGTGTCATTCGTGGCAGACCAAAATAAAGGAGAAGTGCAGACTTGTTCGTTGTTAGCTCAGCAGGTTCCTGATAGTATCATCTTGACGACAATCCTGCACATCTTCAACATGAACAATATTCCCTTCAATCTGGTAAATAATACGGTAACGCTTCTGGCATAATGCCCAACGGTATTTCTTTGGTGGAACATAGGGGCGACAAATCAGGGTGCAACACTGACGATATAATCAGGCTGCAGAGGCACGCGCTCTCTCCTCATCTATAATAGCAAGCATGTTTTTCCTGAATTCTTCCATGGTATAATCCTTAACGCCAGCCTTGCGAGTCTACTCCACATTATACAAGCGCACGGCCGTGGCCAAATCGCTCTCGTCTTCGCGACGCTTCTGCTCCATCAGTTCTTGCAGGCCATTTGTAAGAATTTGGAGTTTCATCCAAATCATCTCATTTGTTATCTGCTGTTTCGCTACCGGCATATTGTCCTCCGTTAGGGTAAGTATAGTGGATTTTAGCATAGATTGCAAGCATTAGAGTGGCTATTCGTGTATATTCGTGTTATTCGTGGCTAATCACTTCACCCAGTCTTCATACTTCAACCCGGGGATATGTTCAAAATGCTTCGGGTTGTGGGTCACAAGGGTGTAGCCACGGTTTATGCAGAAGGCAGCCTGGAAGATGTCGTCGTCTTCGGGGTTGTGGCCTTCTTTTTTCAGGGCAGCGTGAATTCTGGCAAAGGTTCATCATCTATAGCATCAATTGCCTTGTAAAACTCTTCATGGTTTTTCCTCACTTTCTCACGGTCGTAATTTTTGATAAACGCATCGTGTCGTGCTTGCGCCTCCGCTGACAGCGGAATCGGCTTACACCACTCGACAGGATCAAAATCCTCGGTGAAGATTGATTCGGCCTCTTCATTGTTCACATTATTTTCAGCTCTAATACCATCATACGCTTCAATGGCGGCCAACCTCTGGTTCATCTGCAACAAGAGGCCCCATATCATCTCGTTTGTTATCTGTTGTTTTGCTACCGGCATATTATCCTCCGTTAGGGTAAGTATAGTGGATTTCAGCATAGATTGCAAGCATTAAAGTGGCTGTCGGGTAGGGCAAAATCATTTAAGAATATTCTCACGCGGAGGCGCAGAGACCGCGGAGTTCAGCATGAAAAACTTCTCCGCGCCTCTGCGGCTCCGCGTGAGATTCTTTATTGTTTTAAATGACTTTGCCCTGGCTCCCCCCTTTGAATAATTCCCTCAAACTCGGTATGCTGTAACTATGGATAAGTTAATCATCAAAGGTGCGCGTGAGCATAATCTTAAGAATATAGACCTTGAACTGCCCCGCGATAAACTGATTGTAATTTCCGGCCTTTCCGGGTCGGGTAAGTCGAGCCTTGCTTTCGATACGATTTTTGCCGAGGGGCAGCGCCGTTATGTGGAAAGCCTTTCGTCCTATGCCCGTATGTTTCTGGGCCGTATGGACAAGCCCGACCTGGATTATATTGAGGGCCTAAGCCCCGCTATCAGCATTGAGCAGAAGACCACCCACCGGAACCCCCGTTCCACTGTGGGCACAGTTACCGAGATATACGATTACTACCGGCTCCTCTTTGCCCGTATCGGCACGCCGCACTGCCCCAAGTGTGGAAAGGAGATTCGGGAGCAGTCGGTCGATTCGATTATCGAGACGATTATGGCGATGGGCGAGGGCGACCGGGTCCAACTCCTCGCGCCGGTTATCCGGGGGAAGAAGGGCGAGCATAAGGATATTCTTGATGACGCCCGAAAAGCAGGCTTCGCCCGCGCCCGTATAGACGGCGTCCCGGTAAGCCTTGATGAAGATATCAAACTGGATAAGCAGAAGAAACACACAATAGAAATCATTGTAGATAGATTGATTGTCGGCCGCGACATTCGCAGCCGCCTTGCCCAGTCGGTCGAGACTGCCCTTGAGACGGCAGGGGGAACGATGCTTGTTATTGCACAAAAAGGCGATGAAAAGGCGGTTGAATATTTCGTTTCCCAGCATTCTGCCTGTCCTGACTGTGGTATCTCTATTCCTGAACTGCAACCCCGCCTCTTTTCCTTCAATAATCCCTTTGGAGCTTGTCCGGAATGTGACGGTTTGGGCATAAAAATGGAGTTTGACGCCGATTTGATTGTGCCGAACAAGGAATTATCGTATAACGAGGGCGGTTTTGCCCCCTATAACCCCGATTCAGCCTGGTATTCGAGCCGTTTTGCGGCGCTGGCAAAGCGTTACGGCTGGACATTGGACACTCCCTTTAATAAAATTCCCAAAAAGGCACGGGATGTTTTATTTTACGGCAGCGATGAAGCAATTCCCTTTCATTATGAAAACAAATGGGGCACCCACGAGGGGCGCTACAACATGGCCTGGGGGGGCATCTACGACGATATGCGGCGGCGCTATAGGGAAACCTCCAGCGATGGGATGAAAGAATGGTTCGAACGATTTATGACCCAGAAGCCCTGCGAGGCGTGCGGCGGCAAACGCCTAAAACCCGAGGTGCTGGGGGTGACGATTGGGGGGAATACCCCTCCCCCGGCCCCTCCCGCAGGGGGAGGGGAGAAACGTAATCCTCCCCCCCCTCGCGGGGGGGATAGAGGGGGGGGGCTCCACATCTCCGAATTATCGTGTTTGTCCGTGGAGGATTCCATCAAATTCTTCGCTGCTCTGACCCGGACCGCATCGCAGGCGCAGATTGCAGCACAAATATTTAAGGAAATTAAGGCACGATTGCATTTTTTGCAGAATGTGGGGCTGGAATATTTGACGCTGGAACGGAAGGCGGCGACGCTGTCCGGCGGGGAGGCGCAGCGGATTAGGCTTGCCACACAGATTGGGTCGGCATTGGTTGGGGTGCTGTATATCCTTGACGAACCTTCAATCGGGCTTCACCAAAGGGACAACCAAAGGCTCATCGATACCCTGACCCACCTCCGCGACCTGGGGAATACGGTCATTGTGGTAGAGCATGATGAACAGACCCTGCGAACAGCGGACTACATTGTAGACCTGGGGCCGGGGGCCGGCACACACGGCGGCTATGTAGTGGCACAGGGGACGCCCAAACAGGTGATGGCCGTTAAGGAAAGCGTCACCGGCCGTTTCTTAAGCGGCAAGATGCCCATACCCCATAAGTTTAACGGCGATGGCAGCATTATGCGGCGGTCCGGCAATGGGAACTTTATCAAATTAAAAGGGGTCACGGAACATAATTTAAAGAATGTTGATGTAGCCTTTCCGCTTGGCTGCTTCACTTGCATCACCGGGGTGTCCGGTTCGGGAAAGAGCACCCTCTTGACAGATGTTCTTTTTCCGGCCCTTGCCAATAAGGTGAACCGTGCAAGCAGAATCGAAGGGGCTTACAAGAAGATTGAAGGGCTGGAGCATATCGACAAGGTGATTGACATAGACCAAAGCCCCATTGGACGCACCCCCCGAAGCAACCCGGCGACCTATGTTGGTGTGTTTAATGCCATCCGCGACCTCTATGCGAAACTGCCTGAAAGTAAGGCCCGTGGGTATCAGCCTGGTCGTTTTTCCTTCAATGTTAAAGGAGGCCGCTGCGAAGCCTGCCAGGGGGACGGCACCATCAAAATAGAAATGAACTTTTTGTCTGATGTGTATATCGAATGCGATATTTGCCATGGTAAACGCTTTAACCATGAGACCCTCGAGGTGCGTTATAAAGGAAAAAACATTGCCGATGTCCTCGAAATGACCATCGAAGAAGCCTGCGATTTTTTTGAACATATTCCGCCCATCCACCACAAAATATCGACCATGCTCGATGTGGGCTTAGGCTATGTAAAACTTGGACAATCGGCCTTAACCTTAAGTGGCGGGGAGGCGCAACGGGTAAAACTCGCCCTGGAACTTTCCAAACGGAGTACCGGCAAAACCTTCTATATATTAGACGAACCGACAACCGGATTGCACCACGCCGATGTAATGCAGTTAATGGAAGTCGTGCAAAAACTCGTCGACGAAGGCAACACCGTCATTATGATAGAACACAACCTCGATGTCATCATGCAAGCCGACTACCTCATCGACCTCGGCCCCGAAGGCGGCGACAAAGGCGGCGAAATAATCGCCACCGGCACGCCAGAGGATGTCGCCAAAGAAAAACGCTCCTGGACGGGGAAGTATATAAAGGAAACATCTAAAAATTAATATTTTTAGATGTTTCCTTAGGGAGATGGTGAAGGCTTAAGTTTTTGGCCTTGTAAAGGCTGTGGGAGTATGGTATAGTAATGTCACTGTTTTCTTGAAGGGATATAAACAATGTATACGATAGATGAGATAAAACAGCGCGTTGCACCTATTGCCCGGCAATACGGGCTTTCTCACGCATGGCTTTTCGGGTCATACGCCCGGGGAGAGGCCACAGAAGGGAGCGATCTGGATATATTCATAAAAGAAGGGAAACCTCTATCCCTTCTAGACATCTCCGGCCTTGATAGCGACCTTCGGGACATCCTCCATTGCGACATTGATGTGGTGGGAGACGATTTTATGGATTTGGAACAGAGTTTTATAAACGAAGTCAAGAAGGACAGGGTGGAGATATATGGATGACAGATGGAGACCATTTGATTATACAATGCGTTCTTCCGATAATATGATTAGAGGAGTGTTTTGTCATGTTATATGTTAAGCCTAATCAACGGCGCACATCCGAGTATTCTCTGCTTCAGGATTTCATGCGTTCTAATCCTTTATCAAGTTATATTAGCGAAGACGAAGAATATAGTTTAATAGAGGAGCCGGATACTGGTCTTGGATTTACAGACTTGGTTTATGTTGTATGGAATAAAAGTGCTATCGCAAATTGGAACTCGGCTAGAGAATCGTTGACTGTAAATGATATAAAGGTATTGCATCATTTATTTTTATGTAGAAAATACAAAAGCATTTCTGAACTCAAAATAGAATTAGGTTTTACTAGTAAGTTTTTATCCGATTCTTTAGTCCATCTTGTTGATGCTGGTTTGATACTGAAAAGTAGAAATGAAAAATATAAATGCCGTAAGAAGTCTGACATATTTTTTGTTAATCATATAGTCTCTATCGAAGCAAAACTACATGATTGGCGCAGAGCATTGTATCAGGCATCTAATAATTTAATATTCTCATCAGAATCCTATACTCTTTTCCCTGAGTCTGCTATCACTACAACTATGAAGAATGAATACTTAAAATCAGATGTTGGTATTATTTCCTACAGAGATTCTGCCGAGATTATTCAGAAATCAAAAAGAAATACAATACCGATAAGCTTGACTTCATGGATGTTTAATGAATATGTTGGGAGGATGCAACATGCAAGTAAATAGTATAGATATGAATGAAGTGAATAATATCCTCTCTTCATTGGGTAAAGGTTATAAAATGCTCTCGTCTATTGGACTAGGCGGACAAAAAGAGGTTTATAAAATAGAAAATTGTAATCACGAAATACAGATATTTAAAATAATTAAGCCTACACCTGATTCATTGGAACGAATAAAGAGGGAAATACGAGCGTCTGAAATAATTGATGATGAACATATTCCAAAAATACTCTTTACAAATGCAGACAAGGCTGATAATCCAAACATCATTTGGATTATTGAGGAATATGTTGAAGGCAATAATCTACGTGAATGCTTGAAAGATGGCCGTAAATTCACTGTAGCCGATATAATTTTGTTTCTGGATACAATGTTTTCGATTCTTGAAAAGTCGGAATCTAAGCATATTATTCATAGAGATATTAAGCCGGAAAATATATTGCTCGACAAAACTGGAAAATACTGGTTAATAGACTTTGGTATTGCCAGACATCTTGATTTGGACTCATTGACAGATTCAAATTCACCATTTGGACCAGGTACATGGGGTTATTCAGCTTCAGAACAGTTTAGAAATAGGAAACATGATATTGATATTAGAGCTGATTTGTTCTCGGTAGGGGTAGTGGCTGAGGAAATGATACTGGGGTATAATCCTTATACTGATAAGGTAAATAATGTTATTGCTGTTATTAAACGGATAGAACAAGTTCCGTTGCCGTTACTTCGTATCGATGGAGATACAAGATTTCTATTAGCGCAGTTTCTGCGGTTATTAGGTGATAACCGTATATTTCGTCGTCCTTCATCTGTAAAAGAGGCTAAGGATATTTTTGCTGTTATAAAGCCTACATTGGCAATATGAGGAGGAAGTTATGGAATTATATTTACAAATGGGATGGCAAATGATGGGACATTGCCGTGAATTAATCTTAAAATGGGGCAAGGGAACTGCTATATTCAGCCCAAAAGACCAAACAAAAGAGCAAATGCAGAAAATTGCTGATTTTCTTCACAAATGTGGTGGAAATGTGCTTTTAGACCCTCAATTATATTTTCCGCATACCAATAAGAAACCTACATTGTTAGAACAAGATTACTGGCCGAGCAATTATTCTACTGGCTCATTTTTGGCTGGAAGCGGTTTTAGAAATATACTAGATATACTCAATGATAATTATATAGAACCTATGGGAATGTCTGCTTTTATTCTACCATTGCTAAAAATTGACGATATAGATGACGATTGGTTTAAGATTTCAGATATTATAATAAACGAATCAACAAAGATAAGCACATCAAAAAAGAAGTATGGCACTCTATGCATTAATGATAATATATTATTGAATGAAGATAAAATTCATCAATTACTGGAGGAGATAGAAGATTATCCTGTGGATGGATTCTATATTATTCCTATGCACCCTGGAAATGAGTATTTGGTTGATGATGTCTCATGGTTAATAAATCTGATGGATCTGTGTGCCAGTCTAAAATTGCAAAACAAGGAAGTAATTACCGGTTATTCGGGTCACCAATTTTTATTATTAGCCCTCGCAAAAGTAAATGCTATTTGTGCTGGCACTTGGTTAAAAACTAGAGTATTTCCAGTGAATGATTTTAATGATGACGATAAAGACGAAGGTGGTCGAAAAAAGCCGTGGTATTATTGTCCCCAGGCTTTGTCGGAATACAAAATTGGTTTTCTTGAGATTGCCCGTCGTTCTGGGTTGCTTGATAGTATGAAAACTCCAAGTGATTATGAATCTCCTTATGCCGATATTTTATTCTCAGGAGCGCAACCAGAAACTGTAGATTTTGGTGAACAATCGGCTTTTAGACAATATTTACAATGTTTAAAAGTTCAGTGTGAAGAAGTAACCCAGAATACCTACGAAGAGACTTTGACTTATTTAAGACTTATTTTTCAAACAGCTCTTAATTTAACTACTGACTATAGAACGAAAGGTGTTCGTGGCAATCTTCGTGATTTTTCAATAGCCGCTGAAGCCAATCTTTCTATCTTAGATGCTTTTGATAATCTTTGGGGATTGAGGTACAAAAACGCCTGGAATAAACTCTAAAAAACAACATATATATAGTGGAGATATTTTGGTAATGGCAAAGAAAGAAGCAAATTTTGACCTTTACATTTACGACCTTTTGCAGGATGCGCAAATTGATGCCACAGCACAGGGAAGCAGTGTTCCGGAGATAAACAAAGCCCTTAAAACCGCATCAAAACGGCAGACGGGCAAAGTTGGCGCACCGGAGTATGTAGCTGTGGTAAAAGACTACGCGCTTGTCATGGAAGACAAACCCGAGCGAGCTTATATCTGTCTTAAAGATGAAAACGATGATATTGCACAAACAAAAGAGGCAACCGAAAAGTATGCGGTAAATGGCGCCGTGTTCTACGCAAAGAAGATTGCTAAAGAGACTTCTTATAAAAAGGTATTTGCTTTTGGCAATGCAGGAGATCGGAAACACCATATCATTCAGCCGATGTTTGTTAGTGATCACGAATGCAAGTATTTAAGCGAGGTGGCCACTTTTGAAAATTTTAATGAAGATAACATAGACGATTATTACAAACTTGAAGTATTGGGTGAAACACCGCCAGGGGACATAGAACTGAATGATATACTAAAAAAGGCAAAAGAATTGCACGAGTATCTGCGTAATTACGGCAGCCTTGGGGAAGATGAAAAGCCACTTGTTGTGTCTGCCATATTGCTTGCTCTACGCGAGCAGAAGCATAGCGGCTTTTCACTTGAAAGTCTCACCGGAGATACCCTTCAAGGTGCAATGGACGGAGATAAACTATATACACAACTTGAAAACAGTTTAAAGGCTGCCAAAGTTCAGCCCGATGTAAAACTAAATCAGATATTGAGTCAGTTTATGCTGATTAAAAACCGACCTAAACTAAACGAGGTGCATAAAGACTTGAAGAAAACGCCGTTGAGGTTTTTTGCTGAATACCTCAACAAAAATATCTTTCACGCTGTCATATCAAATGCTGCAGAAGATTTTTTAGGCCGCTTCTATGGTGAGTTCGTGTCCTATTCAGGCGGCGACGGGCAGGCGCTCGGGGTTGTTCTTACACCCCGCCATATAACCGAGTTGTTTTGTGATTTGGTCAATATAAAGCCTGAAGATGTAGTTTTGGACCCTTGTTGCGGGACAGGAGGATTTCTGGTTTCGGCAATGCACCGGATGCTTCGTGACGCAAAAGACAATAATGAGCGTAAATTGATAAAACAAAAGAGGATTAATGGCATTGAAGACCGTGAAGATATGTTTGCCATCGCCACAACCAATATGATTCTACGTGGCGATGGGCAGTCTAATCTTCATTGTGGCGATTTTTTCAAGTTTAAAACAGCAGACCTACAGTTATACGGCGGAGGTGTTACCGTTGGCTTTATGAACCCGCCTTACTCACAGGCAAAAGACAAAGCCACCGCGCATTTGTCTGAACTTTGTTTTATTAGACAATTATTGAATAGTATTACAACTGGCGGGCGTTGCGCGGTGATTGTGCCGGTATCTGCCATGATTGGCAAGACTAAAGAAGATAAGGAAGTAAAAAAAGAAATCCTGAAAAGTCACACTCTTGAAGGCGTTATCAGTTTAAACAAGAACACTTTTTACCGTATTGGCACCGTCCCTTGTGCGGCAGTATTCACGGCAGGAGAACCGCACCCTAAAGATAAAATTGTCAAATTTATCAACTTTGAAGATGATGGTTTTGAAGTTAAAAAGCATCTTGGATTGGTGGAAACAGAACGTGCCAAAGACCGCAAGTCTTATTTACTTGACTGTTGGCGCAGCAAGATTAGCGATGCACCAAGTAACTTTATGGTTGAAACTATTATTGAAGATACTGATGAATGGATACACTCATTCTATTATTATAATGACGAAATTCCCACGGAAGAAGACTTTATGAATAGTATTGCCGATTATCTTACTTTTGAGTTTAACATGATAACACATGAACGCAAATATTTATTCGAGGAGGCCAAAAATGCTTAAACTGACTGACAGAGATTGGGTGCTATTCAAAGTAGGCGATGTTTTTACAGTATATACAGGGTCACTAATGGCTAGGGATATATTAATAACCGGCAAAATACCGCGTGTTACAGTCAAGGAAACAAATAATGGTATTGACGGTTATTATAGAAAAGTGAATGACAAAAATTACAGGACCTTGACTAATTTTATTTCTGTATCATTTCTTGGTGGAGTATTCTATCATCCTTACACAGCAAGTTTGGATATGAAAGTTCATGCATTGAAAATGAAAGACAAGGAATATAGCAAAGGTGTTGCCTTATTCTTAGTTAGAGCAATAAGAAGTTGTGTTTCAAAATTCACATATGGAGATCAGCTTTCAAGTACAGATTTACCAAGACAAAAAATTTTGCTTCCTGTAAATCGTGATAATGAACCAGACTGGCAATTTATGGAGGATTATATTAATACACGCGAACAAAAATTATTAAATGAATATAAAACTTAAATAAGTAATTTTGGGACGGAAAT
>JAISIL010000012.1 GCA_031262035.1 Spirochaetaceae bacterium
TTCGTGAGCGTACAAAGGTTGCATAGTGAAGCGTAGCGGAACGGTGCAACCATAACTGCGAATCATGTTTTATGAGGAGAAAATCCTGACAGGCCCCGCCCTTTTTCTCTCCCTCCCCGTGCGACAATGCTCGAATTTTTAATTACTGGTCAATGACAGGTGCGCAATTCGCCAGCGTCAGCGCCAGTATTGACAAAAACAGTTGAATCTGTTATGATATAATACATGCTATTATACCACGGTGGCAATATCACCATAGAAGAGATTGAATTACGTCCGCATAACCGCTTTTTAGACTTTGGGGAAGGCTTCTATACTACACCAGAAAGAAAACAAGCAGAGCGCTTTGCACAAATCACTGTAGATAGAAAAGGCGGAAAAGCTATTCTTAACACCTATGAATATGATGAACAAAAGGCAGAAAAGTTACAAAAACGCCTATTTCCCTCAGCAAACAAGGAATGGCTTAACTTTATCGTAAAAAACAGGCGTGGTCTTTACAAGAATGATGAATATGATATAATTATAGGTCCGGTTGCAAACGATAGGGTGTATCAAACAATTAATAATTATACTTTTGGTAATTTGAGTATAGAAGAAGCTATTACCCGTCTTTCGACATGGAATCTTTATACTCAATATGTTTTTTGCACTCAAATAGCGCTTAACACCCTCAGGTTTATAAAGAGCGAAGAGGTTATTCAAAATGGATAAAGACCAATTTTCATTAATGTTAAGTTCAATTACCAGCGAAGTATCACATGAAATAAGTCAGCGGTATAATATTTCTGAACTTGAGGCTTCACATTTGTTTTACAATTCGCAAATTTATAGATTACTGGAGAAGGAAAACACAAAAATGTGGCATTTCAGTTGCATGACATTACTACTACTTTATGAAACCGAAGTTAAAACCGGAAAAATTGATATACCCGAGGAGTTATAGTATGTGTGAAGAACCCGTAAATTTTTTGCTTTTCTGTATTGAGTTTTATAAAAATATCCATAATATGGAAGGTGCTCGTGTCTATGCGCTTTTTGATTTATATAAGGTAACTGATTTTATCTTAAAACATCATGAAACACTGCACATAGAAGGGCCCCATGCAATAATAAAACAATTGGATGAGTTTATTGCAAACTCACAAAAAAATTAAGGTCCACCCATGATACTATCAGTTTGTTTGAATCCGACTATACAGAAGACACTGCTTTTTGAGGGCTTTAATCCCGGTGGGGTGAACAGGGCCGCCCTTGCCCGCTTTGATGCTTCGGGGAAGGGCGTCAATCTCTGCCGTGTGCTGGGCCAGCTTGCTGAGCCTTCTTTGCACCTGACCCAAGTGGGGGGACGCTTCAATGGCTTTTTTCTGGAGATGTGTGCACAAGACGGCATTCCCCTGCGGCAGGTGGAAAGCGGCAGTGAAATCCGCTTTTGCCATACGGTTATTAGCAAAAAGGACGGCCGCTATAACATCACCGAATTGGTTGAAGAAGCAGCAGCGGTGAGCCCCGGCACGGAGGAGAAGGTGCGGGATGCATTTGCCGAAGTTCTGCCTCAATGCGAATGCCTTGTCATTTCAGGCACAAAGGCAGCGGGTTTTTCCGACAGCCTCTACCCCGATATGGTTCGCCAGGCAAAGGAAGCCGGAAAGTTTGTTGTGCTGGATATCCGGGGGAAGGATTTATTGGCTTGCTTGCAACACAGGCCGGATCTTATAAAGCCTAATCTGGATGAATTTTTGGGGACTTTTGGGGAAAATCTCACGCAAAGACGCAAAGACGCAAAGGTTACTGTTCGCAGTATATGCGCCGAACTTCATGCAAAGTATGATTGTCAAATTGTGCTTACGCGGGGGGCGGAGGCTGTCTGGTTTTTTGATGCAGGTGGGTTCCAGGAACAGGAGGTGCAGGCAATTGATGCAATTAATCCGATTGGGTCGGGGGATGCATTTACGGCGGCGCTTGCCCGCAGTTTATTGCACGGGGCATCATTACAGGAGGCTGTAGCAGAGGCCGGCAAGGCAGGGGCGATGAATGCCCGGCAATTAAAGCCCGGCTGTATCCGCTAGATTTTAGGAAGCCCGCAGCACCAATTTAGCCTTTAAGCGTATAAATTCAAAGGAACCGCCTTCCCTGGCTATTCTCCTAAGGAGCCGTTGTGCAGCAAGCATACCAAATTGCTCTGTCGGCTGGGCTACAGAGGAAATTTCCGGGGTGGTCAGACTCAACCACTGGTCATCATCAAAGGTCAGTATCGAAACTTCCTGAGGAATTTTAATATTGTTTTCTTTCAGGTAAGAATAAGCCCCTACCGCAGAAAGGCTGTTTCCACAGAGCACCGCACGAACATTATTGTTACACAAATCGGCCATCTTTGAATAAGATTCCGTATACTGCAGACCACCAACACTTCCACTCACACCGGGAATTACGGCAATCAGCCCCGGGTCTATTTCAATACCTGTATCACTCAGCGCTTTTTTATAACCGTCAATGCGTTCCTGCATGGTTTTATCAGGTTTCTTCTGCCCATAATGAAAGGACAAAAAACCAATCTTTTTGTAGCCCTTCGAAATAAAATAATTGCTTGCCATATAGGCCGCCTCATAATTAAAGAGGAGTATCGAATCGGCCTCGTAATTTTCCGCCTGCCGGTCAACAAAGACCACCGGAAAATCAGCAGGAACAATAGTAGAAAGATAACTGCAATCCGGCGTCGTCGGTGCAATTATCAATCCGTCAACACCACGGGCAACGAGCGATTCAACACTGGCTGTTTCAATATCTTTGTTCTCAACCGAATCTGATAATATCAAATTGTAACCGGCGCTCTCAAGAATCTTCCGCATCCCTCTTGCTATTTCAAGATAAAAAAGATTATCAAGATTAGAAATAATGAAGGCGACAACCTTTGACTTGCCACGTCTTAAGTTTTGGGCAATTTGATTGGGCTTATAGTTCAGCCGCTTGATCGCATCGAGGATTCGCGTCGTAACCTCGGCGCTCAGCGGCCGTGTTCCATTGACAATATGTGAGACAGAGGCTACAGAGACCCCGGCAGCCTCTGCAACATCTTTTATCGTTGTCCGTTTATTTTGGTTCAACATTATATGCTATTGTATTTATTTTAGCATTATCTGTCAAGCAATAGCGGACTTCTTTTTATTAAAGATTCCCATCTTGGAAAGACAGTCAAATGCAACAGCAATAAAGAGAACAATACCCTTGGCTACCATCTGTGTATACTGCGAAGTATTAAGCAGCACAAGGCCGTTCTGCAACACACCGATAATGCACACACCTGCTACTATATTTGACACCCTGCCATAACCGCCTGTTACAGAAACACCACCAAGGGCAATTGCCGTAAGCACATCAAACTCAAAGCCCTTACCGGCAAGGGGTTGTCCGGAATTGGTTCGCGAAAGAAATACAATACCTGCAATACCTGCAAAAAAACCGGAAAGCGTATAGGCAAGTGTTTTAACCATCTTTACATTGATGCCCGAAAGTTTTGCCGCTTCTTCATTGCCGCCGACCGCATAAAAATAACGGCCAAAGTATGAGCTGTTTAAAATAACCATACCGAGCAGCAGAACAACTATCATAATGATAACCGGAAAGGGAACCGGGCCGATGTATCCCTGGCCGATAAACGAAAAGCCCTTGGGAAAACCGAAAATCGGCATGCCGCCGCAGAGGATAAAGGCAACACCTTCCCAGATTGTCTGTGTGCAGAGGGTAACAATAAGGGCAGGCATTCCGATATTTGCCACAGCAAGGCCGTTTAAAAGGCCGAAGAAGGTGGTCATGAGCACAGAAAACATACATGCCAGCACGGGGTTCCAGCCGAAGTTGACCATTAATCCTGCACACACTATGTTTACCAAGGTTACCAGCGAACCAATTGAAAGGTCGATGCCGCCAAGCAAAAGGGCAAAGGTCATACCAACCGAAGCGATGCCCAACATTGATACCTGTCTTGCAATATTAAACAAGTTCGAAGGCCGCAAAAATGCAGGACTTGCAATGGCAAAAATAGCACAGAGGATAACAAAAGCGCCATAAATACCATAACGCCTGAAAAATACGCTAAAATTAAATTTTTTATCCATATTAGTAATCTCCTTTTTAGTTTGTCTGTTTACTCATTGAAGCAAGTTCAAGTATTTTTTCCTGACTGAATTCCCGGCGTTCAAGCATACCGGTTTTATGCCCTTCACAAAGCACTACGATACGGTCTGACATGCCAATCAGTTCTTCCATTTCAGAAGAAATCATTATTACTGCTTTACCCATTTCAACCAGTTGATTAATCAATTTGTATATTTCATACTTTGCACCAACATCAATGCCCCTGGTAGGCTCATCAAGAATAATCAGCGTTGGTTCCGAGGCTAACCATTTTGCTACTACTACCTTTTGCTGATTCCCTCCGGATAGATGCTTAACCAATTGTTCCAGGGTCGGCGTTTTGATTTTCAATTCCCGGTAATACTTGTCAACAATAGTCCGTTCGGCTTTTTTGTTCACCAGGGACAGGCTTGCAATCCGTGTTAATATTGCCATGGTAATATTTTCACGGATACTGATGTCGGCCAAAATTCCCTGCCGTTTGCGGTCTTCGGGAACATAGGCAATGCCTTCTTTTATGGCCTCTCCGGTGCTTTTGCAATTAATCTCTTTTCCATTGAGTATTACCCTGCCGCCGGTTTTCTGTTTTGCTCCAAAAAGCAATTCTGCAGTTTCGGTGCGTCCAGCCCCAATAAGGCCGCCAAAACCGAGAATTTCGCCATTATGCACTTCAAAACTGATATTTTCCACCCCATTTCCCGAAAGATTTTTCACCTCAAGCGCTACTTCATTTTTTATGCAATCAGGCTTGGGCGGAAACTTTTCGTTAAACTCACGGCCTACCATCAATTTAATCAGTTCTTTTTCGTCGACAATATCTTTGGTGTCCATTGTCGTTATCAACTGGCCGTCGCGCATAACGCTTACACGATCCGATATTGCAAAAATTTCGTCCAGCCGGTGTGAAATATAAATCACTGTTACTTCTTGTTCTTTTAATGTGTGTATTACTTTAAACAGGTGTTCAACTTCCACATTGGTAAGCGGCGCTGAAGGTTCGTCCATAACAATGATTTTTGCATTCATTGACAGTGCTTTTGCAATTTCCACCATCTGCTGATACCCTACGGTCAGTTGGGACACCAGCATATCAGGATTAATTTCTATATCAAGTGTTTTGAACAGTTCTTTTGCCTTTTCGTTCATTATTTTACGGTCAATAAAAAGACCGTGCCGCAGTGGTGAATGGCCCAAGAACACATTTTCTGCTACAGAAAGTTCGTTCACCAGGTTAAATTCCTGGTAGATAACACCAACGCCTTTTTCTTCGGAAAGTTGCGGCGTTAGTTTACTAAACGTTTCACCATCAATAATGATGTTTCCCGAATCCGGCGTCTGTGCTCCGGAAAAACTTTTAATCAGTGTTGATTTTCCTGCACCATTTTCGCCAACCAAAGCATGCACCTCGCCACGCCTGATTTGCAAGGATACATCATTCAGCGCAACAACACCAGGATAGGTTTTTGTAATATGCTGCAAGTCAAGAATCAAATTACTATCAGACATTAATACACCCCCTTTTTAAATATGCACAACCATTAATGGTGTAGGGGCAGGGCATGCCCTGCCCCTACAAGGACGACCATAGGTCGCCCTTCCATTATTACACATACTACATATACTGATCTACGTTGCTTGCATCAATTTGAAGAAAGGTCATGTATTGAATCTTTTCAACAGGTTTACCCTGTATCAGGTCCATAAACCAGGGATAGAACTGTTCTGCAATCATTTCGCCGGTGCCGGAATACATCATTGTCCAACGAACCGCTTCATTGTTTTTGATTGCGCTGAGTTCCGGGCCGGTTGCATCTGAACCGAAGACGCCAAAATCAGGGGTTAATTTTCCCGCTGCCTTAACTGCTTCGTTGGCTCCTGTAGAACCGCCGCCGCCGACTGCGCAGATTACTTTCAGATTCGGATGTTCCTGGAAGATTGTTTCAACAGCGGATTGTGCCTGCTGTGCGGTAAGCGCCGGGGCAGAGGCAACAACTGTTGAACCGGGAGCATCAGCAGCAAGCGCTGCCTTAATGCCATTTTCTCTTTCGAGCAGAATCTGTGTTGAAGGATAACCAAGAATTGCAACTTCAGCTTTTCCGCCGAGTTTGTCATTGATCCACTTTGCTGCAGCCTTGCCAATCATCTTGCCTGCTTCAGTGTTATCAAGAACATAGCACATATCAGCATTTGGAGTATTATCATCCCAGGAGAAAATCTTCAGGTCAGGATACTGCTGTTTCAAAGTTGTGCATTCAGAATTGATAGCATTTTGCTCACAGGGATGCACAACAAGCAGATTGATACCGCTTGCCGCCAGATTTTCCATCTGGGTAATCTGAGTAGTAACATTCTGGTTAGCACTCTGATAGACAAAGGTTCCACCCCTATCTTTAACCAATTTCTCAAGAGCCTGTGCCCTGCCCGCCCATACGTTGTTTGACAAATCCTGAAATGTGGCGCCGACTTTAAGAACCGGCTCCCCGCTTGCGCTTGTTGCAGCGCCGCCTTGCTGACCATTAGCAAAGGCCATGCCAGCGCACAGAATGAGCGCCAGCGCGAGTAACGACAATTTTTTCATTTTACACCTCCGTAAAATTATTCATGACACTTTGTGTCTATAATTACATCGGGCCCGATGTTAATTAACTATTTTAATAGTTTTCTTAATGCCTTTTCTGTTCCCTCTTTATAAATATCTTCAAGAACAGCGCCAAAATCCTTCGCCAGTTCGTTTTTTTGTAAATCGTTTAACTCATGAATGCCAATTGTTTCGATAAACCCAAGCGGTTCTTCCCTTGCTTTTTGTGCTGCTGTAATCACCAAAGCTCCATCGGGATCCAGAATGGGAATGTCTTTTCCCTGTTCATCTTTCCCTGTTAAAAACCGTGCCCAACTTGCCAGTGCATAAACCATTGACTGGTGAGGCAGGCCGGCTTTTATGGCATCCTCCAGCGGGCCTAAGACATAGGTCGGTATCTTCTTTGAGCCATCTTCTGCCAGCCGCAGAATCTTATCTGCAATGTTTTTATTGGAAAAGCGGCTTATCAGTTTATCTTTGTAAGCCTTAATATCAATCCCCGGCACGGCAGGCAGGGTTGGTGTTACTTCTTCCATAAACACTTCGCGAATATATTTTTTCACCAGCGGATTGGTCGCAGCCTCATCCACAGAACGCATTCCCATAAGATACGAACAATAGGCCAGTGCCGAATGGCTTGCATTCAAAAGCCGCATCTTCATTTTTTCATAGGGCTCTACATCGGCCACAATCTGCACCCCGGCCTTTTCAAAAAGATGCGGGTCAAAAGGGGCATTTTCGGGTATTTTGAAGTTATCTTCCAGCACCCACTGCACAAAATCCTCACAGGCAACCGCCCAATCATCACGGTAATGATACTTTTCTTCTATATATCTAATCGTTTCCGGGGAAGTATTTGGTGTAATACGGTCAACCATCGAACAGGGAAAGGCAACATTCGCCTCTATCCAGGGAATAAGGTTTGGGTAAATCGTTTTACAAGCAGAACAAAAAGAAAGGACGCAGGACTTCACTGTTTTACCGTTTTGGGGAAAATTATCGCAGGAAATGACCGTAATGGGCAGGCCGCATTCTTCTTTTCTTTTGTTCAGAACGGCACATAAAAAGCCTATCCCCGACTCCGGTTCCCCAGGATTTTGCAAATCGTGGGCAATTGGAGGGGCAGAAAGGTCAAGACAGCCTTTGGAAAAATCATAGCAATAGCCTTTTTCGGTTATCGTCATCGAAATTACTGCTGTTTCAGGTGCTGCAGCCCGTGAAATTGCCTCTTTTTTGTCATCGGTAGCATTAATATAGTCTAAAATAGCTCCAATTACCTGCAAATCTTCGTTTCCGGAGGCTCCCCGTGCCAATAAGGTATATAAATAATCCTGTTTTCCTGCAATTTCTGCAAGAGGATAGGGATCTTTCACTAAATTTATCTCGCGTATGCCTGTTTTTGCAAGCCCCTTACACAAAAGTGTATCCAGATAATAAGCCTCATGGGCACGATGAAAATGCCCCAGCCCAATGTGAACAATCTCCTTTTTTAAGGCCTTTCTGTCATAACTCACCTTCATAATAACTCCCGCTTTTTGTTAATCGTTTAACTTGATACATTATAGCACAGCTTTTCAAATCTGTCAAGCATTTTTTTTATTTTAAAAAAAAAAAATTTAGGAGCTCACGCAAAGCCGCAAAGGCGCAAAGGTTGCAATACGCAATCGAATCGATACCTTGCGCCTTTGCGGCTTTGCGTGAGATTTTTTATTACATATCGGTGAGGTACGGAGGCTCGGCCCCTTTTTTCATACAGACAAGGGTCGCTGCTCTATTTGCGAAGTCCAGAGCTGCTTGAAGGGTGTTTTTATCCATATTTTCCAGATTTTTACCGGTAATTCTGGACAAAAAAGCCCCGTGGAATGTGTCTCCGGCACCTATGGTGTCTACAATAGGGACATCCTCTACAGCGCCATGCAGTTCCAGGATGCTTCCGTCAGCCTTTTTCAGCATGGCGGCCGCTCCCTCAGGTCCTAAAGTAGTAATGCAAAGGCTGGGGCCTTTCGCCAGGACCGCCTTCATTGCCTCTCTGGGGCTTAATTCCGGAAAAATAAAGCGATAGTCTTCATCAGATGCCTTTACAATGTCTACTAAACCAAGCCATTTGTTAAACGATTTAATAAAAATGGCCTTATCTTTAATCATCATAGGCCGGACATTGGGGTCGTAGGATACAAGCAGGGAATCAGGCCGCCTTTCTTTTTCCCGGCGGACAAAGGTTTCAATGGTTGTCGCAACAGGTTCAATCAAATGCGAGATCGAGCCTGTGACAATGGTTTGTATATCAATTTTAGAAGTATCGGGGAGTTCATCAGTAGAAAAACCTCCTTCTGCTGTTCCTTCCGTATAAAAAATATACTGAGGCGTCCTTCCGCTTTCCAGTTTTACCATAGCGAGCATCGTATTATTATCACTTCGAGCAATAAGGCCGGTGTTGACGCCATTGTCCTCAAGCCTTTTATACAAGGCCTCGCCGAAAAAGTCACGGCTCATGCGGCCAAGGAACGCCGTCTCCTGCCCAAGCCGGCATGCAGCAATGGCCGTGTTATAAGGCCCGCCCCCAGGACAGGGACTATACCGGCCCTCACTATCCGGCACCATATCAAAAATACTCTCACCCGCTACTACTAACATTTTGTCCTCCTTTTTTCTTGTAAGAACTTGTAATAATAAGAGGATATACGATAAAGTTCAAATTGTCAAGTGTAAAATTATAACCACGAATACTATATGATATTTATATCAAAAGGGGTATCCTGTATTCGACGGAATACGGGAGCCGGCGCCGATTGGTAGTGCGGGGGAAGGAACGCTTTATTTGAGGTATCAGATAA
>JAISIL010000014.1 GCA_031262035.1 Spirochaetaceae bacterium
CTTTTCGGGCCGGGTAAAGACTACGGCTTTTTGAACATCGTCTCCTGCATGGCATGGGGGCTTGGCTATTTCGGTATGCCGCAAGTTCTGTTACGGTTTATGGCCATCAAAAAGGCAGATAAACTAAAGCAGGCAAAAGTTATCGGTGTCGTCTGGTGCTTCATCTCGCTCTTTGCCGCCGTAGCTCTTGGTATGTTAGCCCGCGCTCTGTATCCCACCTGGGCCTTAACCTCAGGGGATTCAGAAAAAGTCTTCCTCCACATGGCAACCACCTTCTTCCCGCCATTACTGGCAGGTTTGGTGTTGTCCGGTATCTTAGGCGCTTCAATGTCCTCCTGCGATTCCTACATGCTGATTACCTCATCATCATTGTCAAACGATATACTAAAAGGTAAGTTCATACCCAGTATGTCAGAAAAAGCAGTTCTCTGGTGCGCCCGTGGAACAATCGTCCTCGTTACTATCTTCGGTTTAGCTATCGCCCTTACCGGCTCTGACAGCATTTTCCGCATAGTCAGTTACGCATGGGCAGGCTTAGGTGCATCCTTCGGCCCGCTTATCCTTTTCTCATTGTTCTGGAAACGCACCACACTCCCCGGCGCTGCGGCAGGCATGCTCACCGGCGGTATCATGGTAGTAGTCTGGAAAAACCTCATCGCCCCCCTCGGCGGCGCACTGGCAGTCTACGAATTACTCCCTGCGTTTATCCTTTCTGCATTGGCCATCTGGGTAGTCAGCCTTGCCACAAAAGAACCCGACAAGAGCATCCAGGACGAGTTCGCCGCCTTCTTGCAAAAGATGAAGGGGTAAGGAGGAAAAAACCACGAATGCACACGAATACAACGGCCTTCGGCCTTATGTTACACGAATTATCTATGATTTGTATCAAAATTCGTGTGCGCCTTTAGGCGCATTCGTGTAATTCGTGGTTTAAATTATGAATAAACCATTACAAAAATGAAAGACCTGTGTAACATCTTCTTCGTTTTCCTCAAAATGGGCTGCATTACCTTTGGGGGCGGGTATGCAATGGTGCCGGTGGTGGAGCGGGAATTGATTAAGAAGCGGGGTTGGGTCACTATGGATGAGGTGATGGATTATTACACTATCGCACAAGTGACGCCGGGGATTATTGCCGTAAATTTAAGCACCTTCGTTGGCTGCAAACGGAAGGGGCCATTGGGCGGCCTCCTTGCCACGGTGGGTTTTATTCTTCCCGGTGTTTGTTTAATGGTCATTGTATCGCTCTTTGTGCAGCGTTTTGCTGAATACGCTATTGTCCAGCATGCCTTTGCCGGCATCCGCATTGCCGTTGGGGCATTGATACTGGATACGGTGATTAAACTCTGCAAAGGGGCATTCAAAGACTACAAGTCGGTGATTATTTTCATCATCGTTTTTGCATTGTCTGCATTTGTCAGTGCCAATCCGGCATTGCTGGTGGTGGCCGCCGGGGTGGCGGGGTGGCTTCTTTATGGGAGGAAATTAAAAAACCACGAATAACACAAATGATATTGCCTACGGCAAATCACACGAATTATCACTTACCTATTATAGATTATTCGTGTCGGCGAAGCCGATTCGTGTTATTCGTGGTTATTAACGAGTATATATGCTATTATTAAAACTATTTGCAGAATACCTCTACATCGGCCTCTTTTCTGTTGGTGGCGGGCTGGCGACGCTGCCTTTTATCTATAGGCTGGCGGACAAATATCCTTGGTTGAGTGCTGAACAGGTGGGGAATATACAGGCTGTAGCACAGTCCGGGCCGGGGGCGATTGGGGTGAATATGGCCGCTCAGGTGGGCTTTTACGATGGGGCTACAGCCGGTTTGCTGCCTTCCATTACCGCTTCCTTTGTGGCAGCCCTGGGGCTTATCACCCCGTCAATTATCATCATTATTATTGTGGCACGAATCTTGCTGCGTTTTAAAGAAAGTGCCCTTGTCGGAAATATCTTCACCGGCCTCCGCCCCGCCGCCTGCGGTTTGCTTGCAGCAGCAGGCTTCGGAGCCATCAAACTCTGTCTTTTCGCTTATTCGCAAGCGACACAATGGTTCACCTGGTTCAAATGGCCGGAAATTATTATCTTTATTGCCATGTGCACCCTGGTGCGGGCCTTCAAATGGCACCCGGTGGTGTATATTGTCATTGCAGGTGTTGTAGGTATTGTGCTGAAATTATAATAATATTATACAAAAACCACGAATAACACAAATCGGCTTCGCCGACACGAATGAAGAGTGATATTCGTGTCCGCCGCTAGGCGGATTCGTGTTATTCGTGGTTAAACTATTTCCAATTTTGCCCGAAAGCTTACTGTTCCATCCTGTTTGCGGCCTTCGTAGCAGCCACCACCACAGAATAAATCGATTGTCTCACCGGGGTGTATTTCGGCTACATAATTAATTACAAAATGCATTTTGTCGGCATTTTCAAGGATTGCGGGCTCTGTAATGTCCTGTATCCATTGAATATAGCGGGCATTGTTTACATGGCCGTTTGAATCGACATCGGAATAGGCGGCTTTGCGGCTTCCGCAGGCCTGTAAACCGGGCATTTCACCCAGGGCCGGCACAATGCGCCTGTCTGCAGGTAAGGAATCCCGGCCTTCGTTTGCAGGGAGGCTTTCGGCAATAGGGCCAATCCGTAGCGGCCTTCGATTATCTATATCCCAAATGAGCCAGTTACTGCGGGCAAGCACAAGTGGCTCATCCCCGGCATAAATATCATAGTCACGAATGGCAAATAACTTTTCGCTGCCATGCGGCCAGGTGCGCACAGTAATTTCTTCATTATAGTGGGGTCGTTTCAGAACCTCAAGCTCCATACGGGAAAGCGCCCAACCCTGCCGCTTTGCATCAAGGTCGTTCTTCCCAACGCCAAGCACCTCGGCATGGAAAGTAGCCGCTTCCTGAAAAAAATCAAACATAGCCCAAAGGCTCAAACGGTCTCCCCTGTCGGTAAAACTAAACCCCAGGGGAAACTTCTTTGTCCAGACATCCATGTCAAATCCTTTATGCTTATTTCTTTCTATTAACTACCTGTGCCCCTTCTGCGACACGGCTTTGCACCGATGCTATTGCCGAGCGGGCATTTTCTGCCTTCTGCTTTGCATCATTGTAGCGCCCATTGTTATAATCGGTCTGGCTTAAATCGATAGTCGATTGCGCCTGGGTCATCTCGCCTTCAAGACCGGCAAAATCAAGCTTCAGTTTTGCGCCTTTTGCATTTTCAAGCGAGGCCGTAGTCTCGTTCATCAATGTTTTTGCCGCATTAATGGCCGTTTGGGCATCATTTTGAGCCTGGGCTGCAGCGGTCTTAGCATCTTCTATTGCCTTATTGGCCGCGCTGACAACTTCTGCCGCCAAACTCTTTGCAGAATCGTAGTTACCTGCCTGCGAAGCCGCTTCCATCTGGGCAAGTAAATCTTTGGCTCTTGCAATAGCATTTGCGGAATAGCTGGCTGCATCGGGGTCGTTTTCGGCATTAGCCAGCGCTGCCCGTGCCGCATCCATCTCGGCGGTTGGCGGTTTTGAACAGGATTGCAAAGCAAAGGTCAGCCCGACAAGGACACAAAACAACACAACAAGTGTTATTACATCATAACGTCTTTTCCACATAGTAATACTCCTCAAATTTATTCTTAATTATATTCATAATTATATTATATTATCGGCCGATAATCAAGATAGATAAAACATTTTTATGTATCAATCATGGCAGAGGCAGTGCCTCAGATTTTTTATCCCTCTTATTCTCTCCTGTGCGGTGGCTTTTTTGGCAATGCATCTTCTGCAAGGCCCCCATCTTGGCCCGCTTTTCGATGCCCTTATGTCCAGAATGAAGCCTCTTGCCGCATCAAACGAGCTTTTATTGCTCGATACAAGCAACACCGACAATGAAAAAGCCTCCGAGGCGGTCAATATTATTGAACCACAGGATGCCGCTACGGTTATTATATCATTATTAGAGAACAATGGTCAAGCTATCCTGATAGAAAGCCCTGTTTTGGGTGTATCAATCGGCCTCCCAAACGAAAATTCGCTCCGTCGCGAGTTCAATGACGAGTTTGCCCTTATCGAAAGGAACATTCGAAGCCTCTTTCAGGGCATCAATATGGGAACGGTAAGCGCCGCACAGAGCCAGGATTACCTCTGGAATCTTATCAATCTGGCTGAACGAAGTAAAGAACGGCTCCTTGGAGCCGTTGTGCGCCGCGATACGGCGGGCGAGCTTCTCTTTGTCCGGAGCAGCGCAGCCTTCGAAGCGGTGGCCGGTGGCGTGTATCAAAATGGAGGGCGTGAAATCTATCTTGATAAGATTCCTGACGCCGACGGCGTCATCAGGCGGATAAAACCCCTAAGCTATGGCCTCCAAACAAGCCGATACGGGAGCTATGCGATGCTCCGCAATGCTTTTGCAAAGAAGGGAGATATCGAAACGCGTCCTGAGGGGGGACATCAGTATCTGATTTTCTCACGCGCCGGTCAGATGATTCCGCTCGATTCGCAGGGCAATATCATTCTAGAAAGAAACAACGAGGATTTTAAACGATTAAGCCTTTCCGATTTTCAGCAGGCAAGCAGCGGCGAGGCGGCCTTAACGGCCGCCTTAAAACAGGCGGAAACCAAGGGCTACTTTAACGAGCTTGAACCGGAAAATTATCCGACCTATCTGTCCGATTGGGCAAACAATCTTCTGGAAGTCTTTTTAAGCCAGCCAAACCCGGAAAACTTAAGCCGCTGGAAGGAATCGCGCCTCAACTTCTTTACTGCAGTGGACAGCCTCCTAAAAAGCGACACGGAAAAAAACCTCCTTCTCCAATATGAAGGCGAATCAAACCCCGGCGAGCTGAACAATGTCCACAGTATATTTGCCAGTATAAAAGAAGAATTTAAGGCATTACAGGCAGGCCGGACAAAAATACACAATGCGGTAAGCGGCAGCTTCTGTGTTATGGGCCAGCCTTCCGAAGCAGAAATATCGCTGGAAGCGGCAAACGCCATCCTCCTGGGCAGGGCCATTTGCCCGGCAAGCTCCTTCTGGCTGATTATTGTGATAGCGGCAAGCGCATTGCTTACCACCCTCATCCTCATTCGCACAGAACCGGGGCCCTGCCTTATTCTCGGGCTTATTTGGTTTTTCCTTGTTGGCCTGGGCTTTTCGATAAGCTTTATCCTCAGCAGCTATTGGATAGACCCGCTTATTCCGCTGAGCGCTGTGGCAAGCGCCCTTGTTTTATCCTTTATGCTTGCCTTAATTAACCAGATACAGGCCAATAAGGTCTTTCATGCCTATTATGGCGATGCAATTCCTGCAACTTATCTCGATTTTTTGATTAAAAATTCCCGTCCGCCACGAAAAAACATGGTAGAGTATGCAAAAGTAGCGGTCATTGCCGTCCGAAATAGCCAAATTGAGGCCGACGAGATTGCCCTTACCGCAAAAAACAGCATGCAGCACCGTGCGGCCTTCCAAAAAACCATCTGCAATGCCTTTCACAAGGCAGGTGCAAGCCTTGTTTCCTACGAAAATGATGTCATTCTGGCTGTTTTTGGTTCTCCTGCAGAGCGGCTTTACATAAAACTATCCCATCAGGGCAGCCCCTATAATGATGACCTTGCCGCCCGGGGAAACAACAGCCCTGCGGTAAAGGCCGTGGGTTGCGTGCTGGATATAATACAGAACCTTGCCGATGCTGCAAAACCCCTCCGTTTCGGCCTTGATATTGGTGAATGCGTCTTCGGCTCCCCCGATGAAACCGGCTACGGCGCCTTTGGACAGGCCACGGCATGCGCCCGCATACTTTCAAACCTTGCTTCACAGTATCAAGCAAAGGTGATGCTAAGCGAAACCTTTGCCGAAAAACTCGACCAAAACCTCACCCGCCGCCTCGACGGCAAACTCCACCAAAATGCCGACGAAGAAGAACCTTTTTACGAGCTCTTGGTGACATAATCGAGCCGCCTTTCACTCGCCTTAAGTCCTTAGGGCCCCAGGCAATCCAGTGGGACTACCAGCACTCCATCCGGGCGGGTGTAGGCAAGGCCACCTGTAGCGCTTAGTATTGCAAGAAATTGCGGAGCTTCTACAGTTCCCTCCATTTTTTGTTTGAGTTTTAGCAAGCTTTTTGCAGCCTTGTCGAATTCAAAACTGCCCATCTTAACTTCCAGGGCGCCCCATTTGCCATCGGGCAACTGAATAACAGCATCGGCTTCCAGGTCTTTTTCATCACGATAGTGGTAGACTTTTCCTTTCAGGTTTTGAGCATACACGGTAAGGTCCCGATAGCAGAGGCTTTCAAACAAAAAGCCGCTTGTTTTTGTATCTTTCAGCAATATTTCGACTGTAGCCCCCAATGCTGCCGCCGCAAGAGAGGGGTCGGTAAAATGCCGCTTGGGCGAGGTGCGTATCCTTGTTTTTGAACGGAGCGCGGGGAGCCATGCTTCCTGGTCTTCTATAACAAATATCTGCTTTAGTGCATTCACATAACTATCAATAGTATCTTCTGAAATAACATCATTGCCCTCATGCATACGCATATCACCAAGCAATGCACGGGTCCCCGCCTGGCTTGCATTATTCCGGGCCAGCGAACGAATAAGCAATTCGGCACGAGCAGGACTCCGGTTCACCCCATCTACACGGGAAATATCAGATTCAATTATCATTTTCAGATAGCCGCCAGGAAGATCAGAGGCCGATTCCTCGTCCAGCCAGAGAGCGGCAGGCCAGCCGCCTTTGCAAATCAGCCTAATCGCCTTTTCATAATCAAGAGAAGAAGAACAAGGCTCAATTTTTTCGCCCCGAAACAGCGCCGAAAGCGAAACCGCGCCGCTGGAAACACCACTTTCATAGAGTGTCAGAGGCTTCATTGCCAAATGCATAAACCGCCCAGTTCCCGTGTGATGTGTGCCGCTTGCAGGAACAGCCGAACCGGTAAAGATAAAACACCCGCTCTGCCCGCTCTCGTCTATCATACGCCGTGCCTTATCCCAAAGCGCCGGAGCAAGCTGCCATTCATCAACCAAACGCGGTGCATCTCCGGCCAAGGTAAGTTCCGGCGCAAGAAGAGCATTTTGCAGATTATCACCCTCATCCAGATAGATGCTTGAAGCGGCAAGATTCTTTCCCGTCCAGGTTTTTCCGCACATCTTGGGCCCGGTAAGAAGAACTCCCCCAAAAGTCTTGAGGAGGCGTCCTAATTCGGCGTCTACCAGACGGTGACGATAGGTTCTTGTATCTGTTTTCTCAGGCACGCTTCTATTATAGCATATTAATCTAAAACCGTCAAGACTTTTCGGTAAAAAACGCTAAAATTTTTCCCTATTTTGCGCTGAAATTTTTCTCTCTTTTACGCCATTATTTTTCCCCATTTTGCGCTCTTATTTTTCTCCCTTTTGCGCTAAATTTTTTTCCTCTTTTATTATACTTGCCCTCTTGACTATAAATCGATTTTTTGATACATTATAATCTAAGAATCTTATTTTTATTCTTAAAGGATGTTGTATGAATTCAATTTTCGGTTCACTTTTCCCTCTTATGGCGGCCCCTCCGGCGGGCTCAGAGGGCGCGGCAGGCGCGGCGGGCGGCGGTATGATTGGGACTCTCATTCCCTTTGCTCTCATTATTTTTATCTTCTATTTTCTTATCATCAGGCCGCAAAACAAGAAGCAAAAAGAAACTCAGAAGATGCTGAGCGCCCTTAAAAAAGGCGATAAAATCATAACAATCGGCGGTATTCATGGGTCAATTACCAAGGTAAAAGACAATACAGTCGTCGTTAAAGTAGATGATGGCACTGAAATCGAGTTTAGCCGTAGCGCGGTCTCAAATGTCGAGACAGCAAGCAGCGGTTCAGCCCAGGCAGCGCCCGCAGCCCCCGCCTCTACTGGTTCAGGCGAGAAAAAAGGCCTTCTCGGGGGCCTTTTCGGTAGTAAAAAGAAGGAAGAAGCTGTTGATGTAACCCCAGAGGCAGCAAGTCCGGCAAGTTCTACCACAAAAGAATCAGAAAACTCAAGTCCAGAGGAAAAGTAATGAGTAAATTGTACCGGTTTATCATCGTCATCATTGTGATGGCCTTGTGTTTCATTTTCCTGCTGCCCACCCTGCGTTGGTATTTCTTTGTGCCGGCCCAGGATAAGGCTATTGCCTTGCAGACCAGGGAACAAATCAAGGAGTATGCATCACGGGAATCCCTGCTCGATTTGCAGGCTTTGCAGGATGCTGCAAAGGAAAACGGCTCTATTCCGCAGAATGTGGCTTTTACCGAAGGCCTTGCGAAGAAGATTCAAAAGGATAACGGCCTGCCCTCCCCGGCAGAATGGAATGCCGCAGCGGTTTTATCTGTCTTTAATTCAAGGCAGGAGGCCCTCGACGCCATCGAAAACTACCATCGGCAAAGGGTTTTCGACCTGAAAGACCTGCAAAGTAATGCAGTTCAGTTGGGTCTTGACCTTTCAGGTGGTATGTCCATCATCTTGCAGGCAGACATGGATGCCCTGGCAAGCCGTTTGGGGCATACGCCAACAGCCGAAGACCGTAATGACGCTGTAAACCGGGCTCTGGAAGTATTAAATAACCGTATCGACCAGTTTGGCCTTACCGAACCGGTTATCAGGCGGCAGGGGGACGACCAAATTTACATTGAAATCCCCGGCGCTGCAGACCCGGAACGGATTAACGGCATTATTATGGGCCGTGGAAGCCTGGCCTTTCACATGGTCGATTCCGAAGCAACAACGGCATTTAACACCTACTACCAATCCCATCCGGCCGATACCTTTAATTCACAGGACGAGCTTATAGATCCTTCTATTATACCTGAAGATTGTGTGGTTCGCGGCGTCTACACCAAAGACCAATACGGCCTCGACGAATTCCAGCGCTACACGGTGCTGAAAAAGACGGTCGGCCTTGACGGTAACTATATTCAAAGCGCACAGGTTGAACGGAATAACCTTGACGGTAAACCGGAAGTAACCTTTCAGCTCAGTTCCGAAGGCGGCGATATCTTCTATGAACTGACCTCTGCCAATATCGGGAAGCCAATGGCCATTGTGCTGGACAATCGGGTAAAGGCTGAGGCCACTATCAATAGTGCCATTCGCGATTCGGTTATGCTTACCGGTTTTGGCGAAGAAGAGGCCCAGAACATTGCACTGACCCTCCGCACTGCAGCCCTGCCTGTTGAGCTTGAAGTATTGAATCAGCAGTCAATCGGCGCGAGCATGGGCGAAGATACTATCCGCCAAGGCTTGTATGCCCTGATCGGCGGCCTTGCCGCCGTCATGGTCTTCTTGCTGGTTTTCTATAAAGGCGCCGGTATTAATGCCGTTATCGCACAGATTCTCAATATTTATCTGATGTTTGCTGTTCTTTCGGCCTTTAATTTTACCCTGACCCTGCCTTCAATTGCCGGTTTTATTCTGACAATCGGTATGGCAGTCGACGCAAATGTTATCATCTTTGAGCGCATGAAAGAAGAAATGCGCCTTGGAAAGACACGAAAAGCGGTTGTAGAAGCCGGTTTCGACAAGGCCTTCTGGGCAATTATGGACTCGAATATCACCACCTTTCTTGCAGCGCTCTTCCTGTCGCAGCTTGGTTCGGGCCCCATTCAGGGCTTTGCAGTCAGCCTGGCGGTCGGTGTTGTTTCATCGGTCTTCACCTCGCTCTTTGTATCGCACCTGATTTTCGATTTCGGAACGGATGTCATGCACAGCAAGGGTGTCTCGGTCAGTTGGCGCATGAAAGCAAACGACAAGGAAAGAATTAAAGCCCTAAGCGATAGCGGGCTAATTAAAGGGGCGGCAGTATGAGAGTCATCAAGTTTTCACGCGGATTTAAACCTGCCGCAATTATATCTTCTTTAGTAATACTTGCCGGCCTTGTAAGCTATTTTATTGAAGGCTTTAACATGGGCGTCGATTTTCGGGCCGGCCTTGTGCAGGAAGTTCAGTTAGCCCCGCCGGCATTCAGCATGACCTATTCGGGGCGCGGCAATGCATCGGTTTCATTCAGTCAGGATGCCATGCAGGTGGTTATTTCGGGCGCCGGTGTTGAAGGTGTTACCCATACCTTTGCCTGGACTGCATACCCCACCATGGCAGACCTGCAAAAAGGGTTGACCGCAATTGACGGTATTGGGGTGAATATGACGGCGCCCTCCGGCGCTCTGTCCAATTTGCTTCTGCAAAGTGCCAGCGGCAACCCGCAATTGGGAACGACGCCTTACTTTGTCCATTACCTGCCCGAAGGCAGTGAACTTGTGCCTTTGGAACAAGTTCGAGAAGCGGTTTCAGGCTTGGGTCAGGTTTCTGTTCAGGTAATGGGAAACCCTGCCGACAGGCACTTTATGATTCGTATTGATGAAGAAGAAACCAGCCAATCTGCCTCTGGCGATGCTGTTATTTCGGCCCTGGAAACGGTTTTTGGTGATGGGAATGTTGCCGTTATCCGTTCAGACTATGTAGGCAGCCGTTTTTCGCAGGCCCTTGGCGCACAGGCAGTTCTATTGATTGCAGGCGCTCTTATATTGATATTGATTTATTCGGCAATCCGCTTTAAACCGCAGTTTGCTATCGGCGCCGTTTTGGCTATTGCCCACGATGCCCTTATCATGGTTACCTTCTTTGTCTGGAGCCGCATGGAGTTTAACACTACCAGTATTGCGGCAATCCTTACTATTTTGGGTTATTCAATAAACGATACAATCGTTATATTTGACCGTATCCGTGAAAACAAAAGAATCTTCCCCGATGAGCCTTTCAGAGACCTTTTGAACCAGAGTATTTCCGAAACATTGGGGCGCACCATTATTACTACAGCAACAACCATGCTGGCAGTAGTTATGCTCCTTATTTTTACGACAGGTTCAATGCGCGACTTTGCAGCAGCCCTGCTTGTCGGTATGGTTTCCGGTACTTACTCAACTATCTTTATTGCATCAGGATTCACTAATTTCTGGGATTCTATGGCACAGAGGAAGGCAAAAAAAGTTAAGGCAGTATGAAAATAATCCGTGCCAAAGCGCTTGGTTATTGCTTTGGCGTCCGACGGGCCGTAGAAATGGCTGAATCCGAACTGGAAAGAGGTGGTTCAGTCTATTGCTACGGCCCTTTAATTCATAATCCTGATGAAATGAAAAAGTTAGAGGCGAAGGGGCTAAAGATTTTAGCCACGAATAACACGAATAGCACGAATAATGAGAATCGAAATTCAGAAGGCACTTTGCTGATTCGGGCACATGGCGTGTCGCCTGCGCTTGAGGCGGGTTTACGGGGGCAGGGCTTTCGTATTGCCGATGCTACCTGCCCTAAGGTAAAGGCTAATCAGTTAAAGGCGGCGGAATATTACCAGGCTGGGAGGCAGGTGTTTATTGCCGGGGAAAGGGGCCATGCCGAGATTGTCGGGCTTTTAGGTTATGCGCCTGATGCTGTGGTTGTGGGTAGTAAAGAGGAATTAACCGCGAACCATGCCAACCACGCGAACAATACGGTTGTTATTAAAAAACCGGTTTTGATTGCCCAAACTACTTTTTCTACTGAAGAATTTGATAGAATAGCACAAGGCTTGCAGGCCTGTTATCCGGACCTGGAAATAGTCAATACTATATGTCCGGCGACACAGGAAAGGCAGAATGCGCTTCGGGAATTGTGTCCCCAGGTAGAGGCGCTGCTTATTGCCGGGGGGAAAAGTTCTGCCAATACGCAAAGGCTTTTAGACATTGCAAGAAGCAGTGGCAAGCCGGCCTGGGTTGTGGAAAATGCCAATGAGCTTGTGGAAAGCGGCTTAAAAATGACCCTTTCCGGCTATACAAACATTGGTTTAAGCGCCGGGGCTTCAACACCGGAATGGGTCACCGATGCAATAGAGGAGGAATTAAGCAGATGAAGATTGCAATTGCGCAAATGAATTCTACGATTGGGGCTTTTGCCCAAAACAGGCAGAAGATTATCAGCCTGAGCACAAAGGCCGAAGCCCTTGGGGCAGACCTTGTTCTTTTTCCCGAATTGGCCCTCTGCGGCTACCCTCCAATGGATATCCTTGACCAAAAGTCTTTTACCGAAATGAACCTGCAAAGTATCCATATCTTACAGAAAGAATTACCGCAAAATATTGCCGTAGGTATAGGTTTTGTAAACAAGAGCCCCTACCAGGGCGGCAAGTCGCTGGTCAATGCATACGCTGTGCTGCAGCAGGGGAAGATTGTGCACGAACAAATAAAAACCCTGCTCCCCACCTATGATGTCTTTGATGAAGCCCGAAACTTTGAGCCCGGACAATCCTGGAACTTACTGGAACTTTCAGTGGTCTCGACAGGCTCGACCACCGATTGCTGTTCGGTGGTCGAGCCTGTCGAGACCACAGTCCGTATTGGTTTTGCCATTTGCGAAGATTTTTGGCGGGAAACAGATATTCCCGGCACCCATTACAAGAGCGACCCGGTCCGTGCCCTTTTGGATGCCGGTGCAGACATTATCTGTGTCCCTTCAGCCTCGCCCTTTTATTCCGGAAAAGATGCAACACGGCGTGCCCTAGCCGAAAAAATAGCCAATCGCGGCAATATCCCCATCGTCTACATAAATGCCGTAGGCGCCAACGACTCAATCATCTTCGACGGCCGCTCATTCGTAATGCAGCCCGATGGCAAGGTCTCTGTGGTGGCCAAAGGCTTTGAGGAAGACCTGATAACCTGGGACAACACCCTCCGCGTCTCCGCGCCTCCGCGTGAGATTCCCCAATATGACATCATCGAAAATGCCCTGGTCCTTGGCATACGGGAATATATGCAGAAATGCGGTTTTACCCATTGCCATCTGGGTTTATCGGGCGGGATAGATTCGGCCCTGGTTGCCTACCTTGCCGTTCAGGCGGTGGGGAAGGATAATGTTGCCTGTTTCAGCATGCCCTCCCGTTTTTCAAGTGACGGTTCAAAGGATGATGCAGCGGAATTGGCCGTGAATTTAGGCTGTCGCTACGAGACCCTTCCCATAGAGCCTGGTTTTAAGGCCTTCCTTGAAACACTGAAGCCTGTGTTCGAGGACAGGCCCTTTGACATTGCAGAAGAAAATTTGCAGGCCCGCATTCGGGGCACTTTGATGATGGCCTATTCCAATAAGTTTAATTCCATGCTGCTTGCCACAGGCAACAAAAGCGAGCTGGCCATGGGTTATTGCACCTTGTATGGAGACATGTGTGGGTCACTTGCCCCTATAGGCGATTTGTTTAAGACAGAAGTTTTTGGCCTGTGTAAAAGGATAAACCAAAGGGCCGGGGATGAAGGCCGAAAGCCTCCTATACCGCAGGCAATTATCGACAAGCCCCCCTCGGCAGAGCTTCGCCCCAACCAAAAAGACCAGGATAGCCTCCCCCCCTATGACACACTGGATGCCGTTTTGCGGCTGTATCTTTTCGATAACCTTTCTGCGAAGGAAATTGTGGAAACGTGTGCAAATGATAAGTGTTCATATGAACATATGAACATATGTGCTTTAGATGAAGCTCTGGTCCAAAGCATCATAAAAACAACCGCCCGTGCAGAATTTAAACGAAGGCAGGCCCCCCCGGTCCTCAAAGTAAGCCCCCGCGCCTTCGGCATGGGCCGCCGCATGCCCATCGCCCGGGCTGTGTTTGAGATTTAGCTGGAAAGAAGTATCAGTAGAACTATATCATAGCACTAACTGTTTGGTATATCGTATCTTCTACAAAAGCGCTCACTGAAATACCTTTATTATGTGCATAATTTGACACTTTATAATAGATATCAGGTTGAATCTTCAGTTTTAAGATATTTGCATGAGGTTTCTCAGGTCGTTTCCCATTTTTTTTACAAAAAGCAATATATTCATTTACAGAATTATGAAAATCCTCTGTTAAAGCAGTAACTGTGTCGCCCTCAAAAGAGATAAAAGGCTTTATACCAATAACTTTTCCATGCAATACCTGGTCTTCTTCGGAAAATTCTACATTCCCGATATATCCTCTATAATGAAGAAAACTATTCATATAAGCCCCCTTTCGTTCAACGCTTCCAAAATATTATCAACTTGGTACAATTTTAGGATATTATGTGGATGCGGTCTATGTAAACGGATATAATCATCATCTTTTCCAAAAGCAATTCTGGAACCACCAGTTTTACCACTTCCTATTAGATAATACCCATAATGCCCCATTAAAGTAACCAACTCATCAAATGAAAAATTATTCGGACGAGTCTGTAGACGCTGGATTAATTTCTCTTTTTTGCTCAAATCTAACCCTCAATAATAAAAATATAGTATGTTATCGGATAATTGTCAATAGAGTAGAGGTAAAAGATCAGGGTAAAATCATTTAACTTTTTATACAACCACGAATAGCACGAATCGGCTACGCCGACACAAATAATCCACGATAAGTAATCGAAAATTCGTGTGATTTGCCGTAGGCAATATCATTTGTGTTATTCGTGGTTG
>JAISIL010000049.1 GCA_031262035.1 Spirochaetaceae bacterium
CTTTCATATCCACATCCATTTGTTCTACACCTCTGTAGAACTATTATATATTTTGGACTAGATATTGAGTTTTGAGTCAGCCATCCCTTTCGGCTAGATTTAGTTTTGAGGCATCGCGCTACCCTTAAAAGAAAATTTGGAGGGTGGAAAAACAGCAGCTTATCCACAAACTGTAATACGCTGTTGGGCATGTGGTGAAAGGGTATGAGGGGTAAGGGAGAGAAGGCTATCAAGTATCCATCGTAAAGGTAAATCGTGTGCCAGAGCCTTCACGAAATAAGGAAAAATCCCCGGCAGTAATAACATTTAGTCCAATGATGATGTCATGTGTGGGCTTCCCGGCATACTCAATGACTACAATTCCATAAAAATGGCGGTCATCATTCAGGGTAAGGTCTATCCGGTAAAAAGGGGTATCTCTGGTATCACCACCGAAGCCCCCGGCATCAATGGTTCCTGCCTGCTGTAAGCCCATCGATTCAACAAGTGGCTTACTTATTGCACAAATTTGTGCACCGGTATCCCAGAGGGCACGAACATCGAAAGACTGCCTGGGTAAATCAGGCTGAGAATAATCAATAGCTTCTTTTACCGCAACATCAGATATAATAGCTAAGGGTTTTGTCGGGTATCTTAAAACAATTGTGTTGATTTCTGTCATATATAATCCCCGGTAATAGGGACAAAACCCATATATACTTCGGCTTCGCCAACCGGATGGCATTTGGTTATGTTAAAAGTACCAAGTTTATGGCCATGAGTTAATAAATCCTTAAAACCATCTTCCCGCTCTTTATAATACCCAAGCACTTTATTGTCGGCAATTGCAACATAATCTCCCATATGTCCGGCATTAATTGTTTCCTGGTTTGCCAAATAATAAAACAAGGCTCGTTTTGTCTCGTTCATATATTTCTCCACTGTTTAATGATAGTACATTCTGTCTGAGATGTCAAGTGTGATAGGAAACAGCGGCTGATGGGAGTCGAACCCACGTCTCCAGCTTGGAAGGCTGGGGTAATAGCCGTTATACGACAGCCGCTAACGTTAATTGCTCCGCTTCGCTACGCAATTAACTTACGGAGTTTGCTGCGCAAACTCCCATGAAATTTACTTCGCTTCGCTACGCAATTAACTTACGGAGTTTGCTGCGCAAACTCCCAAAAATTTGCTACGCTTTGTTACACAAAATAGCTTCAAGAGTTTGCTTCGCAAATTCTATGCTCTTATTCTAAGGAAATTATCTTTTTTTGTCAAGCGGGTAGTAAAAAATTTTCGGAAGGTGTATAATAGTTCTATGAAAAATATAAAATTGGTATTTGTAATGTTGTTTGTCGTGGTTTTTGGTGTTTCGGGTCAGATGCAGAATCCCCGTTTTGTGAGTGCTAGCCTCGATTTTTCTTTGCGGGATTCGGTTGACCAAACGGGGAACCTGTATATCACTGCCTGGAGTCAGCGGCCTTCTTTGTTGACCCTAGTCAGTGCTGACGGTTCTATCAGTCTGGCATTAAGTAATGAAAATGCAGGCCAGACCGGGCAAACCTTCATTTATGAGTATAATTCCGGCCTTGCATTGCAGAAAACGGTGCAGATTCCGAACGAAAGGGCTCTTTTAGGGGCTTTTACCAAGGATACCGAGGGTAATTATTACATTTTTTATGCGGCAAACGCAAAAAGCCAGAACGATGTGAACATGGCCATGGGAAAATACGATGCAGACGGCAAAAAATTGCTGGAATATACCCTTGTTGCCAATGCCCCAGATAGTTTTTCCGGTATACGGGAGCCTTTTAACGCAGGAACCTGTCGTTTGGAACTTTCCGGGGACAATTTGTGTGTGTATTTTGCCCGGGAAATGTTTAATGGGCACCAGGCAAGTTATGGCTTTGTGCTGGACAAAAATACCTTTGAGCGGATAGATAAGGGCGCCGCAACAAATGATATGGAAGCGCCCCGGCGTGTTATGCCCTATGTAAGCCATTCTTTTAATCAATATATTGTGCCGGTGGAAAATGGCTTTGTGTTCGCAGACCACGGCGATGCACATCCTCGTGCTTTTGGCTTTTCAAAATGGCAAACGAATGACCGCACCAAAAGACTAAAGGCCTTTACCTTTGCCGGTTCAATTGGGGCGAACCCGACCTATGCCGAGATGGGCGGCCTTGCAAAAACTTCTACAGGATTCATTTTTGCCGGAACAAACGGTGGTGGAGCAAATAATCCACGGAACCTTTTTATCCTTACCTTTCCGGACGACCTTTCTGCAATTACTATAAACCAGAACATAACGGCCTATGCAAGGGATGATGGGCATGTAGCGCATCCGAAGATTGCAGAGATTGCACCGTCTGCGGATGGCACAAGGCGTTATATTCTGCTTTGGGAACTGATGGAATTTTCTACCCAATCGGCTAATTCGATTGTCTCTGACCCAACCGGGTATAAATCTACCTGGTTTATATTGATTGATGAAACAGGAAAGGCCCTGACCGGCATGACCCAAATGCCTGAGGGCGTTCGCCTTAATATGAACGATACGCTTCGATATAATCCGGCAACAGGGGAACTATGCTGGGCGGTGAATGTGGGGGCAAAAGGTTTTGGCATTTGGGCCTTTAACCCGGACAAGCCAATAAATGCACATGTCGATGTATCGATGTTTGACAAACCGGAGACGGCAGCCGAAAGTGATTTTTCGTATAAGATTATTGGCAATGCAGGACAGGCACAAACGGTGTCTATTACCGGCTACAAAGGCAGCATTCGCAACCTGATAATCCCCGACACTATTCAAGGGCTGCCGGTAACAGAAATTGCATCCAATGCATTTATCCGTGCAGGCATTGAAACGGTGCAATTACCAAAAGGGCTTGTTACAATTGCAGATACGGCATTCTGGTATTGCAATATAACAGCACTTGATATACCTAATGGGGTGATTAGTATTGGTAAACAGGCCTTTTCGTTCTGCCGTGATTTACAAACAGTTAGTATTCCTGCCAGTATAGAAACAGTGCGGGAATTTGCCTTTATGGACTGCCCAAAACTCACTACCGTAACGATAGACCCGGCCTGTGATATGACACTGGGTTATGGTGCCTTCGATAAATGCCCTGCATTGGATGCAGCGAGTAAGGCAGTGATTGGGACTTATTGATATTCACCACGAACAGCGGTAACAAGTGGTCTCGACAGGCTCGACCACCGGGGGGTTGAGCCTGCGGTCCCTGAGCCTGTCGAAGGGTCGAAACCCGTTCGCGTGGTCTGCGTGGTTCGCGGTTAAAAACCTATTCCTTTACGGCCGCTGACCCCATTGCTGTGGTGAGCAGCTTTTGTGATGCTATAAAGAATATAACAAAGGGCACAGATACTATCATTGCGCCGGCGGCGAAGTTGGTGAACTCGTTTTTTCGGTCGGTTACAAAGCTGAACAATCCCAGTGCCAGCGTTTGATTTTCCGGGGAACGCAAGACCATCTTGGGGAAGATAAAGTCCATCCAGGGGCCGGTAAAGCTTGATATGGCAAGGAATATCAGTATCGGTTTGGCAACAGGCAGCACTATGGTAAAGAAGATGCGTGCATTGCTTGCACCGTCAATCCGTGCCGCTTCGTCAAGGGATAGAGGAATGGTGTCCATGTAACTTTTTACCAGCCAGGTGTTGTAGGGAATGTTGCCTGCCAAATAGACAAGAACAAGGCCCCAAAGGGTATCAAGCCCGCCAATGCGGTAGAGGATTACATAAATGGCAATCATGCCGACAAAAGAGGGAAAGATTTGCAGTATCAGAAGGCTCATCATCATGCTTTTTTTCATGACAAAACGGAAACGGCTGAATACATAGGCGGCAAGCGATGCTACCAACACGGTTAATACACAGGTAGCTGCTGCAATAATCAGTGTGTTACGGAACCACAATGGGTAATCAGTATTGTTGAACAGATACTGGTAGTGTGTCCAGGTGATGCCTCTTTCGAAAGGAATTATCCCCATGTCGGCAATTGATGTGCCCGGTGACACAGAAGCTGCAACGGCAAAAATTAATGGATAGAGCACCATAAAGGTGACTACAATAAAAAAGATATAGACAATTGTTTTATTTATAATGCGTGTAGCTTTATACGCTATTGTATTTACATTTTTCATTTTTATACCGTCCCTTCCTTGTAGGATTTTGTGCGCCGGAAGTTGAATATGGCAAAGGGAGCGAGCACAATAAATATCATGACTGCAAGGACAGAAGCATATTTATAATCCTGCAGGTTTATTGTCAGTTTATAAATCCAGGTAACAAGAATATCAGTGCCGGCTGCACTGGTAGTAGTTGTGTCTGCTACCGTTGGCGCTCCGCCTGTAAGGAAGAATATAGCACCAAAATTGTTTATATTAAAAGTGAATGACATTATTATTAATGGCATAGTCTGATACAGCACCATCGGCAGGGTAATTTTCATAAAGGTCTGGAACTTGTTGGCTCCATCAATCTGTGCAGCTTCTTTTATATCCTGCGAAATAGAGGTAAGGGTGCCGGTAACAAGCAGCATAAAGTAGGGAACGCCGGCCCAGAAATTAATCAAAATACAGACGACCATAGCAAGAAATTGGTCTGAAAGCCAGGGAATAACGGCATCTTTTGAAATAATTCCCAGGGCAATGAGTGTCTGGTTAATGGTGCCAAATGAACCGTTCAGCATATTCCGCCATACCAGCATACTCACCACACTTGGCACGGCATAGGGTAGAATAAATATGGTGCGGAATGCAGGCATCAGTTTAATTTTACTTTCGGTAAGCACTACGGCAAGTATTGTTCCGCCTGCATAACAGGTAAAGGTAGCAAGAGCGCCCCATACAAGGGTCCAGAGGGCAACGCGTCCGAGGGCGCCTGTCCAGGCTTTTTGTCCGCCGAACATATCAACAAAGTTGTTCATTCCTACCCAGTCGATAGTATTTTGCGGTGGAATATGTTGGGGGCCATAATTGGTGAATGCGACAAGAACAGAAAAAATCAGGGGGACAATGACAAAGAATACAATCATCAGGAATGCAGGCGCAAGGGCTGTTACATGAAAAGCATCGCCGGTGATGTCGCTTAGCACATGGCTTTTGTGCATGCGGCCTGTTTTGATATATTCATCGTAATCTTTCAGGGTGCCCCGTATAGAAATGATATACACACCAAGATATGTTGCAAGAACGCCGAGCATCATTACACCGTCTATCATCATAAACACTGAATTGTCACGCTGCATAATAGGCAGGTTCGGCTGTGGTGAACCGAGGGTGATTAAATCAATCAGTGTAGTGACAATCTGCGGCGAAAAAACAAGGACTGCAATTTCAACAAGCGCATACAAAGCCCCTTTTACATAGTCTTTTAAATATATAATCCGCCCCAGGCCCATGAAGAGGGCTGAGAGGGTTACAACTTTTTTTCGTTCTGTCGTCATAATTTCTCCAATATCGATAAGTCGAAGTAGGAAGTAGGAAGGAGGAAGGAGGAAGTAGGAAGGTTAGTGTAAGTAAGCATCGCTTGAAAATTCAATCTAAGCTTTCTACAACGAACTTCCTACTTCCTACTTACTCCTTCCTACTTAGCAAGGACTGCCGCGTTGGCTGCATCAAGTTCTTTTTGCACATCTGCGCCGTTCCAGATATTTGAGCTGGCTGCGTTAAAGGCGTCCCAGAATTTCTGCATAGGCGGAATTGAGGGCATGGGGAAGGCATAATCAAGTTGTGCAAGGAAGCCCGGTGCATAGGGATTGTTTGTGGTAACATTGAGCGCAGGCAGGGTGTTGGTGATGTTTGCACGAAGCTGCTGCATTTCCGGTGTCATAAGGAAGGCGCCGAATGCATTTGCTGCATCGGGGTTCTTGCTGAAGGCTGACACAAACATAACACGGGTGCCGCTAAACGATGCCGCCGGTGTGCTTTGGCTGGGCAAAGAGGGCAGGGCTGCAACACCGAACTTAATGCCGGCATTGGTAAAGTTATTCACATTCCAGGGGCCTGAAATATAAAGGGCAACATTGCCTGCCTGGAAGGCTGCGTCGCCTATCGCTGTGGTCATATCCGCTGCATTCACATCAAGAATCTGCTTGCGAAGGGTCTGGAAATAGGCCATTCCCTTGGCTGCATCTGCTGTATTAAGGTAGGTCTGTGTAGTGTCGGTGCCGCTGGGGCCAAAGAGCCGGTTGTTATTTTCTGTGGTAAAGATGATGGTGTAGTAGGCATTGCCGACATCCATCATAAAGGGCCGCTGATTGCCGCTGCCCTTAAAGCCTTTTGCGAAGGTGATAAGGTCTTCCCAGGTTTTGGGAACCTGATTCTCCTGAATAAGGGCCGTGTTATAATACAAGGCATATGTTTCAGGGGAAACCGGGTAACCGTATTTCGTGCCGTCATAGGTAATGGCCTTATCGGCTGCACCAAGCACGCCTTTTAGAGCGCTGTCGGGGTTGGCGGTCGGAAGAACATAGCCATTGCTTACCAGGTTGCCAAGCATGTCGTGGGGGGCTGCAAACAAATCGGGGCCAACACCTGCCGGTCCGTCGAGTGCAATCTGGGTGGTAGAATCGCCAAGTTCTACATTAACAAATTTGATTGTTACATTGGGGTTCTGCTTCGTATAGGCTTCTCCCGCCTGCTTAATGAATTCATCCGGGCCATTAAGGCTTTCCCAAACGGTAAGGGTTACAGGCGCCGACGAAGAGGAGGCCGATGCGCCACCTGCCGAGCTTGCTGAGCTGCTTTTTGAACAAGCGCTAAAAGCAAGCATCAATGCAGCGAGAGCCACCAAGGCTGTCGCTAAAGATAAAGATTTTTTGTACATACTTTTCCTCCGTATTTAAAATCTAATTTTAGTATAACACATTATTGAGAAAAAATCAAGGAAATTTTTAGTTTTTCTGTAGCTTAGGCTTTAAGCCATGGCTTCCTGGCGGCTGATGGCGCCTATTATATATATACCATCGGCACGGGTGATTATCTCGTCGCTCTGTTTCCCGTTCTTGATGACGGCAACCTGGGGGAATTTTGGTTCGTTAGGAATACTTCGTATTACCTGGGCAGGGCTTCCGTTGGAGAGCATCACGAAAGAACCGATAGGATATATCGAAAGAGCTTGCACCAGGGCGCGGACAATTCTATCATCATAAGCCTTGCCTTCGTTACGAAGGATCTCTAAAATACCCCGTGTGGCCTGTCTTACCTCGTCCTTATACGGTTTTTTTGAATTGAAGGCCTCGTAAGAGCAGGCTACAGCGACAATTTTTGAATACAGATTGATTTTATTGGAGCCAACGCCTCTTGGGTATCCCTGTCCATTCTCTCTTTCATGATGTTCCAGCGCCGGAGCACAGACCGCTTCTGGAAACTTGAAGGATTTGAGGAGCTTATAACCTAAAACAGGGTGGGCAAGAAGGTGTTTTCGGTTTACCGGGCTAAGCGAAAGGTTAGAATAATAGACCTCCGTAGGGAGTTTGAGCATTCCGGCCTCGTGCAATAGGCCGGCGATTCCCAGTTCTTCCAGTCTTTCATCACTTAGTTTGAATTGAATGCCTATCAGAATTGATAGAATACAACTAATAGTGGAATGCACGGCAAGATTTTGAATAGCGCTTTCGTTTTCGTTTAAATCCTCCTCGCAGGCGAGGAGGATTTTTGAAGGGTCTTCCTTTAAATTTTGTACCAGATTTTGAATTTTCTCTGCTATAAGGTCGTAGTCCGGGTCTTTATCCTCTGCAAGGTCATTCAATATACCTAAAGTCCAATCGAGAAATTGATTGTAGGCTATCTTTTCGTGGATACTCTTATCCTGACTAAGGATCGTTCCTTCGCTATAGAGGTCTTCGAAGCGCCAATCCGAGAGGGCATCCTTTAACTTTCTTTGCAGGGGAATGCCCGGCGCAGCGACAAGATAGTCGGGATCTTCAAGGGTGAGCGCTTCGCTAAAGGCATCGCCGCTGCTAATTCCGAATATATTGAATTTATTCATCGAAAGTATTATACTACTTTATTCATATTTGTAAAGAGGGTAAAAATGAAAGCGAAATATATTGAAGCAAAACTGGGCAGAACCAATCTTGTGGTTCATAAAGATGGATTTGGTGCGCTGCCGATACAGCGGGCTAATTTTGAGGATTCCGGGGCGCTTCTCGCCAGAGCGCTCGATGGAGGCATCAATTTTATTGATACGGCGCGGGCTTATAGCGATAGTGAAGAAAAGATTGGGCGCTACATATCGGGGCGGAGGCAGGAATATATTCTTGCGACCAAGACCGTGGCGCTCAAGGCTGCTGATTTCTGGAAGGATATTGAAACTTCGCTCGGCCTCTTGAAGACCGACCATATTGATATCTATCAGTTTCATAACCTGCCCTTTGCACCGAAGCCCGGCGATGAAAGCGGCCTTTACGATGCAGCCCTTGAGGCGCAGAAAAAAGGGATGATTCGTTTTATTGGTATAACAAACCACCGCCTGCCTGTAGCCAAAGAGGCTGTGGAAAGCGGCTTGTATGATACCTTGCAGTTTCCCTTTAGCTATCTTTCCAGCGAAAAAGATATTGAATTGGTGCAATTGTGTGCAGAAAAGAATGTCGGCTTTATTGCCATGAAGGCCCTTTCAGGCGGCCTTTTGCAGGATATAGGGGCAGCCCGTGCCTGGCTTGCCCAATACCCCAATGTAGTGCCGATTTATGGCATTCAAAAGATGAGCGAACTGGAGCAGTTGATTGAACTGATGGAAGCCACAGGCGATACGGTGCCGCAAATAAGCCCTGCACAAAAGGCTATTATTGAAAGGGACCGGAAAGAACTTATTGGTAACTTCTGCCGTGCTTGTGCTTATTGCATGCCCTGTTCGGTTGGCATACAACTCAATTGGGCCTGCCGCATGGACGCCTGCCTGAAACGCATGCCCTTACCCGGCCTTATGACCGAATACTGGCTACAAGAAATGAACAAGATAAAAGACTGCACCCAATGCGGCCTCTGCAAAACCCGCTGCCCCTACGGCCTGGATATTCCCAACATCATCCCCAGGAATTACCGGATATATATGGAAGAATACAGGCGGTTTCATGGTTGAGTAGATTGCTTATCGTAGATTATTCGTGTCGGCGAAGCCGATTCGTGTCCATTCGTGGTTGAAATCAAGTGCAAACATCCATTTTGTAGTCGCCTCAATCCCACAATTCTTTCCAGTCTTTTGCACCCGGCCATAAGAACACTTGGCCTTTTACCAGGCGGCAATTTTTGTCGGCCTTTGCCAGCATTGCCATTTCCGCATCTGTTAATGGGTCGGTATTCACACATTCAAGGTTTGCCTTGTAGTGCGCCGGGGAAAGCGAAAACGGAATGGGGATATGCCCATGTTGCACGGCCCATTTTAGACACACCATTGAAGGGTGAATATTGTGTGCCTTTGCAATAGCTTCGACTTCCGGCATTTGGGTGTCGATCACATCACCTGGTGCCTTGTCCCGTTCGGGCCGGTTGGGGGAACCCATGGGGCAGTAGCCGATTACTTCTATTCCCTGCTTAATGCAATACTCAAATAATTCCGGCTGCTGGAATGCGGGGTGTAATTCCATTTCGATAAAGGCCGGTTTTATTGTGCACTGCGGCAGCACTTCTTTCAGTTTTTTCACCGTCATATTGGACATGCCGATGGTGCGTGCAAGGCCCATTGTTTGCAGCCTTTCCATTTGCCGCCAGACTTGCATAAAATGCGTGGCACTCCAGGGTTTTGAATCGGGGTTGCGGCTGTCCCCTGCGGCATGGGGTGCATGGTAGTTGGGAAAAGGCCAGTGCACAAAAAAGCAATCGATATAATCAAGGCGTAAATCATGCAAAGTTTTGGCACAGGAAAGCAAGATGTCCCCTTTTCCCTGCATATCGTTCCACACTTTTGAAGTGACAAAAAGTTCTTCGCGTTTGACGATGCCTTCGTTTAAAGCCTTTTCAAACACTGCTCCAATTTCCGCCTCGTTCCCGTAGACGCTTGCACAATCAAAAAAACGGTAGCCACAGTGTAATGCCCCTTCTACCGCTGCGGCAATTTCCGTCGCTGTGCAATGGTCTGAACCGAAAGTACCAAAACCTATTTTATTCATTTTAATTCTTCATCAAAACACACCGCCACCTTGCCGCAGTGTCCGCTTGCCATGAGCGCATAGGCCTCGTCTGCTTTTTCCAGCGGGAAACGGTGGGTGATTAAAACATCGGGGTGGATATTCCAGCGGACCAAACGCTCTACCAAATCTTCCATGCGCCAAATGCTGGTGACCCATGAACCAATTATCGTTTTCTGCGGATGAATCATGTCGGGGCTGGGGTTGATGCTTAATGTATTGCCTTCTCCAACCAATGCCACCGTTCCCCACTGACGGGTTCCACGAACTGCAATCTGTCGGGCAGCATCGTTTGCGCTTGCATCAATTGCTTTTTCGCAGCCTTTACCATTTGTGGCATCAAGTATTTGCTGCACGGTGCTGTCGCTTGGTTTTAAGACAATGTCTACCAGCTTTAACTTTTTGGCAAGTTCGATACGCTCGTCGATTAATTCCACGCCGATAATTTTTTGTGCGCCCATTGCACGGCAAAGCATCGCAGCGGCTAAACCCACCGGCCCCAAACCGGTAATTAGCACATTATCGTTTCCGCTGATGCCGATTTTTTCCAGTGCTTCATACACAGTACCAAAACCACAGGCCACTTGTGCGCCGTCGGCATAGCTTAAACTATCGGGAAGTTCCACACAGTCTTTTTCATCTGCCAATAAATATTCAGCCATGCCGCCATCGCGCTGCCAACCATAAGCGGCACGGAGGGGCGAACTACAGGAAATCATATAGCCCATGCGGCAATCATGGCAGACGCCGCAGCCTGATATATGGTAAATAATCACCCGGCTGCCTTTATGGAAGCGCCGCACCCCCGGCCCTTCTTCCACTACCTGCCCGCAAGGCTCATGCCCGGCGATCTTTCCGTCGATATAACCCTCGGCGCCTTTTCCGGTGTGTTCCCGGTAAATGGCCCGTATGTCGCTGCCGCAAATTGTGCAGGCCTTCATTTTAACCAGCACCTGCCCATGCCCCGGTGTAGGGATGGGAAAGTCGCCCATTTTTACTGTGCTGTTTCCGGGCAGCATCGCCCCGCGCATTGAACCTTGCATATACTTGTCTCCTGTATACATCATAACACAGAAAAATGGCTATGGCAAGGGAAAAACGAAAAAATTGTCTTGTTTTTTTTGTAAAGTTGTATTATACTTAATACATCATGAAAAAGAAACAATTCCTATACCGGGACATCGAAGACTTCCTGATGGACCTGATTGCCCAGAATCAGAACAAGGCCGGGGTGAAGATGCCCACGGAGAAGGCCCTCTGCATAAAGTTTAATGCCAGCAGGGTGACGGTGCGGAAGGCGGTGGAACAGTTGGTAGAAGAAGGCTACCTTTACCGGCAGCGGGGGAGCGGGGTATTTATCAGCGGGAAGACACCGACTATCATGCAAGTGCCGCTGAGTGAAGCACAGCAAAGTGATAAGGCTGTTGGAAAAAGCACAATAAAAATAACAGAGCCGATACATGTAAGCCTTCTCCTTGCCTCTGCGGCGAACAATTTTTTTCAGGAAATTATAGAAGGGGCTTCGGAATACCTCAAGACAAAAAATTCCTGGCCGCCGAGGATTGTGTTTACTGAATACAATCAGGAACTGGAAAACCGTGCAATAAAAGAAATAATGGCTGAACGCATGTCCAAGGGCATCATCATTTGCCCCCTCAACGATGAACAATACAACAAAGAGCTCTTTATGCTGGCCATGAATGGCTTCCCCATCGTGATTTTAGACCATTTTTTCGATGGTTTTGATGTATCTACCGTAGGAACCGACCATTTTGAGTCGGCAAAACGGGCTACCGAGTATTTAATCAAGAAGGGGCGGAAGAATATCGGGCTGATTCAGGGGAAATCGGGTATCAGCACCACATTGAAGGAACGGCATGCCGGTTTTCAGAAGGCTCATATCGATAATAACCGCCTGATGCAAACAAAACATGAACTTTTATATTCCCGAAAAGATGAAAAATCAATGGAAGAGATGATAGAAAAATTCCTGAAGAAAAACAAAAAGCTCGACGCCCTTATCAGCACCGGCGATAATGTCGGTCTTGACCTTTACCGGGTAAGCAAAAGGCTTGGAATAAAGGTGCCCGATGATATGGAAATAATTTTTTATGATGATAATTATAAATGGTTTGCAGATTTGCTGCCCTTTAGCCCCACTGTAATGGCACAGCATAATTACGAAATTGGCTATGAGGCTGCGAAGATTTTGATTAATCTGATTACTAACCCAAAAGCAAAGACTCAAACTCTTCGATTGCCGGCGACACTGATACCGGGACAATCTACGGGAGACTAAAGGTGGTTTCGACAAGCTCAACAACCGTGGTTGCAATTTGTATTATAATTTTCTCGAAAACCAGACAAATTCATCTCGGTTTTTCCGAAAAAACAATACAAAAACATTGACGCTTGTCTTATTCCGGGCGTATAATGTCTTATGTTTAATACAACTTCTAGCAAGGAACCTCAAAGGAGAACACTGTATGAAACGAAGTAATTTAAACAAAGGCTGGCAATTTATCAGGGAAGCTGATGAGAAAATAACCATTGACCTTCCCCATGATTTTACCATCAGCACTGATGTTAGTGAATCATCGCCAAACGGTAACGCTACTGGCTATTATTCAGGCGGCGTTGGCACTTATACGCGGATGCTGGATATCGAAGAGCAGGACGGAGAAGACCGGCGTTTTCTGCTTGAAATAGACGGCGCATATGGCAATACTGAAGTCTCTCTGAACGGCCACCTCTGCCTGGGCAGCAGCGGAAAGGCGGTGCATCATCATGGTTACACGCCTTTTCAGGTGAACCTGACGCCCCATATTCGAGCCGGAAAACAAAACAGGCTTTCGGTGCAGGTAAATAATACTGCTCCGCAGAATTCCCGCTGGTATTCAGGGAGCGGCCTTTATCGCAATGTGAAGCTCCTCACTTCGCCTTTGGTTCATTTGTCTCCCTGGCCGGTGTATGCCCGCACAGAATATATTGATACCGAGGGCACCGCTTATATCACGGTGGAAAACAGCGTAGAAAACCATAGCAGCAAAGATTGTCAGGTGCAGCTCTCGGTGCGTCTGGAAGAAAAAACGGCAAAGACCACAAAGGCTGCACAAAAATGTGCCTTATATATTCCGGCTATGGGCAGTGCAAAAGGCAAAGTGACGCTCATCGTTCCCCATGCAGACCTTTGGGATATTGATGACCCCAAACTGCATATCATTACGGTAGAGTTATCTAAATATGAAGACAATAATGCAACATTGCATATAATAGATAGTGATTCTTGTGTATTCGGTATCCGAACCATCAGCGTAGATAGTCAAAATGGCCTCCGGCTTAATGGAAGAACGCTCAAGCTGAAAGGCGGCTGTGTCCATCATGACAACGGCCTTCTGGGAGCAGCAGCCTATCCTGATGCTGAATACCGCAAAATGGCCTTGCACAAGGAGGCAGGCTTTAATGCCATCCGTTCGGCACACAATCCGCCGTCGAGCGCCCTCCTGGACGCCTGCGACCGCCTGGGACTTCTGGTGATTGATGAAGCCTTTGATATGTGGGAAATGAGCAAAACGCTCAATGATTATCATCTGTATTTTGATGACAATTGGCAGGAGGATTTCAAAGCAATGCTCCTCCGCGACCGGAACCACCCTTGTATCTTTGCATGGTCTACCGGCAATGAAATTCCTGAACGACTGGGCCTCAGTGAGGGTTACCGTTTGGCTGCAGAACTTGCCGCTTTTGTCCGGCAATTCGATCAGAGCCGCCCGGTTTTGAATGCGCTCTGTTCCGCCTACAACGGCCTTGATGATGAGGATATGGAAAAGAGTATGCAATCAATGCGGGAACGGTCGGAACAGCAGAAAGCCGGAATAAAAAACCTGAGCCCCGATTACGGCGATTCAATTCTTGGGCGCTTAAGCGAAAACTTTGTCGCCCCGCTTGATGTCGTCGGCTACAATTATATCGACCACCGCTATGAAAGCGACCATGAAATCTGGCCGGGCCGCATCATGTGCGGCACTGAAAGCTACCCAATGGCATTTGATAAGGTCTGGGACAAGGTGGAACGATTCCCCCATGTGATTGGCGACTTCACCTGGACAAGTTTTGATTATCTGGGAGAAGCAGGCATCGGTCAGGCGCTCTACCTGCCGAAGGAAGAAGCAGAGAAACTTTCTATCTGGTATTTACCAAAGGACTTTCCCTGGCGTTTAGCAAATGATGCAGACTTTGATATCTGCGGTGTCGGACTTCCCCAGCTTCATTACCGTAAGATTGTGTGGGGGAGCAGCGAAACTTTTGTTTGTGTGCTGCACCCGAAAAATTTTTGTTTAAGCGAAGTAATAAGCGCCTGGGGCTGGCCTGATGTAAAAGCCGAATGGACATTCCCCGGATATGAGGGGCAGAAGACAAGGGTTGAAGTCTACAGCGCCGCCGATTCGGTGGAACTTTTCCTTAATGAGAAAAGCTTAGGTGTTAAGCCTGCGGGAAAGGCAAATCGGTATAAAGCTATCTTTGAACTGCCCTACGAACCGGGCGTCTTGAAAGCTCAGTCTGCAAACGGCAGCTCCATGGAAGTGGAAACAGCCGGAGATACTGTCAGCATTAAAATAACTGGTGATAGTTACAATGATACATTTCACAATCATCCCGATAATGAAAAACTGGGCTATTACCATATCGCTCTGATAGATGCACAGGGCCGTTTGGCGCCGCATCAGGACCGTCTGCTCTACGCTTCCGTATCAGGCAGCGGCAGCCTTCTGGCTTTGGGAAGCGCAAATCCGATGACGACAGAGAATTATTGCACCGGCAGTTTTAGCACCTGGCATGGCAGATGCCAGGCCATTGTCCGGAAAGACGGCGGGGGAGAGGAGACTTTGCTCAAGATCCAGGCAGAAGGGCTGCCAGACGCAATTGTGCGGATATGATTAAGGGGTGGTTATGCTTGTATCAAATCCAGGTAAAAATATAATTCGGCTCTGTTTTGGCAGCAAAGAGTTTCCCAAAGCGGAACAGTCAATAATCGGTATAAGTATTGACAGTAATACTGTCGGTACTGCTGCTGAATCAGAAATACGGCTTGAGACAAAAGAAAATGGAGCGCTTGAATTTTATCTTACTGACAGTAAAGAAGGTGAAGGTGCAGAAGATCAGCTTCTGTTGCGGATGTATCAGCCTGAACTGGCGCCACAACCGGTGATGCATTATCAGAATGCAGGTGGTTTGCAGACAATTAAAACAGTTGACGGCGAACGCACTTTTGCAGATAATCTCATTCCGGTACACGACAGGACAGCGTATCGGGCAAAGTTATATTTTGATTTAAAACCCGATGAAACGATTCATGGTTTTGGACAGGCGGAAGAAGGCATATTTGATTACCGGCATGAAAATCAATATTTGTATCAGCACAATATGCGCAGCCCGATGCCTTTTTTTGTGTCAAGCAGGCATTATGGGATATTGATTGACACCGGTTCTTTGATGTATTGGAATCCGAACGAAGGCCATCATCACCCTGATGCGCCGGTCAATTGCCCCTACTTATTTCTTGACACGGTTGATTATCTTGACCTGTATTTTATTTATGGCGCAAGTTATGATGACATAATAAAAGGCTATCGCCTGTTGACAGGAAAAGCGCCTCTTCTGCCGAAATGGGCCTATGGTTATATACAATCAAAATGTGAATACCGCACACAAGAAGAATTGCTCAGTATAGTAAAAAAATATCGCGAACTTCATATTCCTCTTGATTGCGTGGTGCAGGACTGGAATACCTGGGAGGCCGGTAAATGGGGAAATAAGCATGTTGATAAAAAGCGCTTCCCTGATTTAAAAGCGGCTAATGATGAAATACATCGAATGCATTGTCATAGTATGATTAGTATTTGGCCGACAATGTCATCAGGAGAAGACCATGACGAGATGAAAGCAAAACAACATTTGTTGCTTGATGACTCAACCTATGATGCATTCAGTGAAGAAGGGCGCAAAATATACTGGCAGCAATTCAATAAAGACCTTTTTTCAAGCGGTTTTGACTCAATGTGGGCGGATTCAACAGAACCTTTTACCGGTCTTGATTGGAACGGAGCGGTTCTACGCGAGCCCTTTGAACGGTATATGCTTGTCGGTGGTGAACATAAAAAATATCTTGATGCTGCAAAGGCTTCAACCTATACCCTTGAACACAGTAAGGGCCTTTATGAAGGACAGCGGGAAACAACTGATACAAAACGGGTTATAGTAGTAACGCGCTCTGCATGGGCGGGTATTCAGCGTTATGGTGTTGTTCCCTGGTCCGGTGATATAAGCGCCACCTGGCCAACCCTGAAAAAGCAAGTTACCGAAGGCATAAATATGGCAGCTTCAGGACTTCCCTGGTGGTCAAATGATGCAGGCGCGTTTTTCGTAGTAAAAGACAACTACCCGTTGAAAGGATGCGGCCATAATCAAAATCCCTTTGTAGAATGGTTCTGGCATGGCGCTTTTGAACAAGGCATTAATGATAGTGCCTTTCGTGAATTCTATACCCGCTGGCTGCAATACGCCTGTTTCCTGCCCATAATGCGTTCTCACGGTTCTGATGCCCCACGCGAAATATGGAACTTCGGTTCAGAAGGTGAACCATATTATGATGCAATAGAAGATGCAATACGATTGCGGTATAAACTCTTACCCTATATCTATTCCCTGGCCGGGATGGCTCATTTTGATTCATACACTTTACTGCGCGGTTTGTTTTTTGACTTTCCCGAAGATAAAACAGCATGCGCCATAGAAGACCAATATATGTTTGGCCCTGCCTTGCTGGTTTGTCCCGTAACGGAACCGAATGCAACAGAACGCAGATGCTATCTTCCTGAAACATCTGCTAAGCTGTGGTATGATTTCTACACAAACACTGCATACAAGGCCGGTCAATGGGTCACCGCAGATGCGCCGCTCAATCGTATTCCGCTATTTGTTCCCGGCGGTTCGATTATCCCTGTCGAGCCAAAATGTGTCGAATATGCTGATGAGACTAGTGACGAGCCGCTTGAGCTTCGTGTGTATGCCGGTTGTAACGGTCATTTCACCTTATATGAAGATTCCGGAGACGGTTATGCGTATGAAAAAGGCGAATATAACCGTGTTTCATTGAATTGGTGTGATGATACCGGCGTTTTAACTGTAGAAAAAGCGGAAAAGTTATTTAACAATTCAATAAATAAGAGATTATACACACAATCGCTGGTCGACAAACCCGACCGTGCGTAAAGGAGATAATGTATGCAGGAAAAATTTAACGCGAGTTTTGATTCGCTCTATAACTATGCGGTTCCCGAGTGGTTTCAGGACGCAAAGTTTGGCATTTGGAGCCACTGGGGTGCGCAGTCGGTTCCAATGTATGGGGACTGGTATGCCCGCAATATGTATGTGGAAGAAAGCCCTCAGTATCTGTATCATATCCGCCACTATGGGCATCCCTCAAAATTCGGTTACAAGGATTTGGTTAAGTTGTGGAAGGCTGAAAAGTTCAGCGAAGAATCAGCCGACGAATTGATGGGCCTGTATGTAAAAGCCGGTGCTCATTATTTTATGGGACAGGCTATGCATCATGACCACTTTTTCAATTTTCCGTCCCGATATAACCGTTTTAATTCTGTTGAAATCGGTCCGCACAAGAACATAAGCGGTATATGGAAAGGTGCTGCTGACAATCATCATCTCCCCTTTGGCCTTTCCGAGCACCTGGGCGCTTCATTCACCTGGTGGGCGGTGAACAAAGGGCATGACCGGTATGGGCCTTATAAAGACATCCCCTATGATGGTAACAACAAAGAATACGAAGATTTCTATTTTAATAATTATCAGCATATCATTCCCGAAGGAGACACACGCTGGATAGACGGATGGTATACTCCTAATGAAGAATATCACCAATTGTGGCTTGCAGTTATAAAGGAAATTATTGATACCTTCAAGCCGGAACTGCTTTATACTGATGGCGGCCTTCCCTTTGGCTATGTTATTGAATCCGGCAAACCGGAATATTCGGCGGGAGTAGACGACCCGCGCTATCACTACGGCCTTGAGGCGGTTTCATATCTGTATAATACCTCAATCGGAAAGCATGGCGAGAACCAGGCAGTGTATCTGCAAAAAGACCGGCGTAAGGAAATCTACAGTGTGGGTGTGCTGGATATTGAAAAGAGCCAGCTTCCCGGAGTGCAGGAACGTTCCTGGCATACCGATACCTGTATTGGCAATTGGTTCTACGACGTGCGGCAGGACTACAAAAAACCGGGGCACATCATCGAGATGCTTATTGATATTGTCTCGAAAAACGGCAACATGCTCCTCAACATTCTACAGAGGCCTGACGGCAGCATTGATGACCAGGCGCATTTTATTCTTGACGAGATTGCCTCATGGATGCCGGTCTGCGGAGAGGGCATATTTGGCACAAGGCCCTGGCGGGTGGACGGTCATGACCGTTACGGCGAGGGAAGATCCGGTGTGTTGATAGAAGGCTTCAAGGAAGAACAGGTGCCCTGGCAGGATACTGATTACCGCTTTACCACAAAACAGGAGAAAGACGGCGGCCTTACTGTCTACGCCTTTATGATGAAAGCGCCGGAGAATCGGGTTGCAGTGATTCGTTCCTTTGAGCCGCGTGAAAAGGTCCGATCAGTAAAGCTCCTTGACGGCAAAGCTGGTATCCCCGTGGAATGGAGTCAGAACTTTGGCGCCCTCACCGTGAAGCTTCCGGAAACTTTGCCCACGCAATATACGAATTGCTTAGCGATAGTATATTAGTGTTAGAAAAATAACCACGAATAACACAAATGATATTGCCCCGGGATACTTCAGGGCAATATCGTTCGTGGCTATCCTATAAACAGTTACTGTTTTGTCCAGGGAGAACCTTCAAGGCGTGAAGCTCCAAACATGCCGCTTGTTGTTACAGTTAGTGTATTACCGTCGACGATGTATGTGCCTTTTGCGGTTCCATCTGAATAGGTGACACTTATTTGTTTCGCTGTGGACTTGAATGAATCACCATCTTTATTTGCAGTAGTTGGGTATATCCCATCCTTTGCAATCATTTTACCGTTGGCGAAACTCAAAGTTAGTTTGGCTTCCCTGGTCCAGACTGTTTCGTTCAGATTATCCTGACCGGGGGTTCCGGACTTCAATGTCCAGGTTCCTGCAGCATGGCCCCAGAAGTTCCACCAGTCAGTATTACCAAAATCAAGTGTTGAACCGGATACCTTGCAAACATCCATTTTGTAATCGCCTGATGCAAGGGTTTTGCCATTAAAAACCACCTTCCAGTTTGTAGCAGTAAAGGACAGTTCGTAGTTTTCCGTCTTCGCCCATGAAGTGCCATCAAAGTTGTAAGGCGGCGGTGCATTAGGGTCAGTTGTCGCGCAAGCGACTAAACAGGTGCCAAGCGAAATGCCGACCATGAGCATGCAAAGCATGCGAACGGCAATACCGAATGAAAAGAATTTTGATTTTTTCATTTTTTAATTCTCCTTGAACAATTTCAATTTGTATTATTATATTATTATGTTTTGTATTAACTGTCAAGTGGGTTTGAAAAAAAATTAAAAAAAATTTTAGCGATACTTCAGGGCGAAGACATTTACTTTCAAATCCCAAGAAAAATAACCACGAATAACGCGAAACCGCTTCGCGGACACGAATTTTAGATTACTTATCGTAGATTATTCGTGTCGGCGAAGCCGATTCGTGTCCATTCGTGGTTGTTTTTTATGATTCTTGGAATTAGTATCCACTTGGTAGATCGGATTCCTTTTCCATGCTACTATAACTAAATGAAGCCGAACCGTTCTTAAAATTTGCTTCCTTGTAATAAACATCACTAGAAATCCCAATCATTACCAGATAAGTTCCATTCCCCGTAAATGTACTTCCCGCTGTTGATCCGTAGAATGAAATTAACGAAAATGGCGATGTAGTATCTGTACTAGCGGCAACAGTATATTCGAAGGCATCAATTAAACTCGCCATGGTTGTTATTGATGTCTTATTATCACAAATTATTACTGTAGCTTCACTTGGATCAGACTGAGACAAAGTAGGGCATCCGCTAATTGTTAGAGTACCTTTTGCTCCACCACCGCTACTTCCACCACCACCGCTGAGAAATGAGGGGTCGGTATAAGGTCCTGTGCAAGCAGTCATCAGTGTCATAAGGCACATTGTAATAACAATAGTAAATAGAATTTTTTTCTTCATAATGCTGGCCTCCCTAGAATACAAATCCTAAACCAAAGCCAAGTTGCCAGCCAATTGGGCTAAAGCTCATTGAATTTTGATTTGATTTCGCAAGGACATAGCCAAGCGATGGTTCCAGAAAAAAACCATCAGCAATAACCTGCCGCCATCCTGTCTTTAATGCAAATGTGAGGCCTGTGAAGACCGGGTCATCCGAACCTTCTTGGTCCAAATTACTGAATCCAATACCTACATCCAGATACAGCTTTTCATGATTTGTTGAAAGTGGATACCAGCGACCATGGGCATCCATACCAAAATAAGTGACGTCTGCCCCACTCACTTCGCCAGTATACAAATCCAGTCTTATACCTATACTGTAGCCTGATACTAAAAGACGCTCGTAAGATGCTGCAATACCAAAAATCTTAGTATCAGCATCACCCTCCACATTTTCGCCTGCAATAAACCCCTGAACTAAGGGAACTGCATCGATAGTGATAGCGTTCCAGACGCTGGCTTGTTCGCTTTGAGCGAATAGCCCCGACGATAAACCAAACAGACAGACTGCGGTTACCACCATTTTCTTTTTCATAATTTTTTCCTCTCTTTATTATTATTTTTTATGCAAAGCAAATGTCAAACACTTACTTTTCATAAAATTTACTTTTTTATAGCCCTCTCCAACTCGACCAGTGCCCGAATATAGGCTTTCAGTCTTTGCCTGACTTCAGGTGGCAGGTTTTGGTAGGCTTGAATCAAAATAAAAAGGCTATTTTTTTCTATTTTCATATCGTTTTATGTATTATAAATATATCATACTAAGTATTATCTGTCAAGTGCTTTTTCAAAAAAAATTAAAAAAATTTCAAATATCCTCTAGTAAAAAAAAATTACCCTTGCTATACTAAAATTAATGGAAAATAGTGGCGGAGAACGGATTGCTGAAATACGAAAAGCTCTTGGCTTGACCCAAAAAGAGCTGGCAATTAAAATCCGTGTTTCTTGGAATTATGTGTCTGCACTGGAACAGGGACAAAAGCCCCTCAATACCCGAATCATCAAGCTTATCGCCGATACCTTCAATGTGAATGAATCCTGGTTGGAAACGGGGAATGGGCAGATGTTTAATGACATAGCCGATACAGAATTAGCCGAAATCACCAGCCTTTTTAGCCAACTCCACCCGAAATTACGGAGCCTTGTGATTGAGCAATTGGGCGTCCTGCTGGAAATCAATGAGGAAGCGAATAGGGGTTAGCGTGTCTGTAAGTATTGCTGAACCTGTTCCATTGGTAGTTTAAGCGCCTGTGAAATTTGCTCGGTACTCATGCCGTAATCAAATAGGTTAGTGACATCTTCTGTTTTACTTACTTTTGTTGCATCATCCCATGCTTCTTTTGACCGTATTTCAATAGCTTTTTCCGTATTCCATTCGGTTAATAACATGTTTATCACCTCCGTAGAATGTTTTTTTAGATAATTTATCAATATACCATGGTCAATGCTGTAAATAACAGCTTTTTTCATAGCATCATTTAAATTCTTTTCTGTTTCAACAAACTGACGAACCACACTGATGAATGATGCATATTCCTTCAAAGTCTCGCATTTGCTCAGTATGCCGCTATTCCGGCCTTCGTTTACATTGTAGACTGTTACCAGTAATTCCATTTGAGGATTATCTTTTAAGCCCAAAAATGAATCTGAAAGCCTGATTTTTTTTTTTATCAGGGTACTCATCTTCTCCATTGTAAAGTACATAAAATTCAGGGTTAGGTATTTTTATCAATTTTGAACTATACAGGTTGTCGCTATCGGTTATCTCTTTATAAACACCTACAGCGTACATCAGAAGCCGCAATGCCATATTCGGGTTTATCGAACTTTGGTGCTCAACAAGCACTACAAGACGGTCGCCCACGGTGAACGAGAGGTCGTTAATCTGGTCCATAAAAAGCACATCTTCTAAGGTATTGATCTCAATAGGCTCGTCCGGAGCTATAGTTTCCCCGGAAATAGCCGGATAAAGTGAGCGAATTTCTTCCGGCTCGCTAAAGAGACTCGAAAAAACGCTGGCCTTGTGCTGTTTGTTCGCTTTCATCTCTTATAATATATCATAACTAAAGAAAAAAATCAATACCCTTACACTGATTTTTCATGGCACAAATCTTGCTGCTCATTTAATAGGAGTATATTTTGATGAAAAAACCGGGTAATTTTTACACAGTGTTTCATTGTTTTCTGTTCATTGTGGCATTAATTGCCCTTTGTTTGGGGACAGTTTCTTGTGCAAAGGTGAGTGCTGCTACGGCGCCTGCGGGTTATGAGTTTACTGCTATTCGAAAGGGTTCTATTGAAAAGACTATTGCGTCTACAGGCAGCCTTGAGCCGCTTGCTACGATTACTGTTCGTGCACAGATGAACAGCATTGTAGAAGAAGTCCTGGTTGATTATAATGATATAGTACAAAAGGGGCAGTTGATTGCACGCCTCAATACCGACCGCCTGGTGCTTGACCGTGAAAAACAGCAGGCGAGTGTTTTGACTGCACAGGCAAACTTTGATGTGCAGCAATTGAATTATCAGAATCAGCAGAAGCTCTTCGAGAAAAAATTGATTTCAGAATATGAACTCAAGCAGGCGAAGGCTTCTATGGAAAGCTCACAGGCAAGTCTTCTTACTGCAGAGGCTAATCTGAAAGATACCGATACACAGATTAACCAATATGCTATCATCACCAGCCCTATTGATGGCATTGTGCTTACCCGGAGTATCAGTGCAGGCGACAGTGTCGTTGGCGGCAGTACTTCGGCAGGCACCGAGCTTTTTACCATTGCAAAAAACCTTGAAGATATGCAGATAGAGGCCGGGGTTGGCGAAATGGATGTGTCACAAATTTTTATCGGACAGAAGGTGCGTTTTACCCTTGAGGCCCTGCCCGGAAAAACATACAATGGGGTTGTTGCAAATCGCTACCTTATGCCTACAACAGAAAGTAATGTGCAGACCTACACGGTCATTATCAATGTAGATAATAAAGACGGCAGCCTGCTCCCCGGTATGACCTGTTCACTTGAATTCATTGCCGAGCAGTATAATGATATATTGATTGTGCCCAATGCAGCATTACGCTACACACCATCTACGCTTGCTGCAAGTGAAGCTGCTGCGTCGAATACAAACCAGCCGGGTATGCAGATAATGGTTCCCGGTATGCGGATGCCCGGAACAGGACCGCGAAGGCCGGCAGCAGTAAGTAACACAAGTAATGATTCTGAAAAGAAACAGGTCCAGTTTACACCAAAAACTATCTGGTATCTTGATAGTGACGGTAAACTAAGCAAACTTGATGTTATGGCAGGTGTAAGTGACGGTGTTAATACACAAGTGGAGAGTAATACTAGTATTGAAGGTATGCAAGTAATATTGAGGGAGAAGATATAAGAATCTCACGCAAAGCCGCAAAGGCGCCAAGGTTGCTATAAGCAATCTTACTAAAACTTTGCGTCTTTGCGCCTTTGCGTGAGCTTTTTTATAAAGGTAATAACTATGTCAATAGTAGAAATGACAAACATAAAACGCATCTACAAAGTAGAAGGTGATAAAAAAAAGAGATCTCGACAGGCTCAATCTCCGGTAGACAGTATTACTGTGCAGGCTTTGCGGGGTGTGGATTTTTCTGCTGAGGCAGGTGAATTTGTTTTTATTATGGGGCCATCCGGTTCGGGTAAGTCGACATTGATGAACATTATAGGCTGCCTGGATAAACCAAGCGACGGTGATTACCTGCTTGACGGCATCAATGTAAGTGAGGCAAAAGGTGACACCTTTGCTATGATACGCAATGAAAAAATCGGTTTTGTTTTTCAGTCTTTCAATTTACTGAACAGGACTACTGCATTGGAAAATGTTGAATTGCCCCTCTTTTATGCCCGTGAAAAAAAGTTTTCCAAAACACGGGAGCGTGCATTGGAGGTGCTTAATGAAGTGGGCCTTGGCGACAGGCTTTCCCATGTGCCTTCCCAATTATCAGGCGGGCAGCAGCAAAGGGTGGCAATTGCTCGTGCTATGGTAAACGACCCGGCTTTTATCCTTGCCGATGAACCTACCGGCGCATTGGACAGTGAAATGACCCTTGAAATAATGGCCCTGTTGCAAAACCTGAACGATAAGGGCAAAACAATATTGATGGTTACCCATGAACCGGACCTTGCCTGCTTTGCAAAACGGGTAGTGAATTTGCGTGACGGTGAAATTGTATCCGATGAGCCTATTACTCAGCGGAAAAGGGCAAGTGATGCATTAGAGGAATGGCGAAGCTGTCATACTTCGCTGGAAGCAGGAGAAAATCAATGAACTTTTTTCTTATGCTAAAAACCTGTATCCGTTCGATTATGCGTAACCGTATGCGTAGTTTTCTTACTTCTCTGGGAATAATTATCGGGGTAGGGTCTGTGATTATTATGCTGGCGGTAGGGCAGGGAACACAGGCTCAAATTAATGATCAGCTTTCCGCTATGGGAACGAATCTTTTGCAGATAATGCCGCAGCGTGTCCGCTTTCAGCCGGGGCAGATGATGCGGGTGCGTCCACCGGCATTGACCAATACTGATTTACAAAAAATACACAGCGATGCAAGTTATGCTTCTGCTATATCAGGTGTGTCACAGGCGAGCTTCACCGAGGTTGGCAGTGCGGGGACTGATCAAATTACTGTTAGTGGTGTTGAACCAGAGTATATTAGTATACAGAACCGTATTGTAGCACTGGGAACAATGTTCGGCGATGAAGACCTGCAAGACCGTAACCGGGTTGCTGTTATAGGCACTACCACAGCGAAAACCCTTTTCGGCAACCCCAATGCAGCATTGAATGCCTCTATGCGCATAGGCACACTTCCCTTTACCGTTATTGGCGTGCTGGAAAGCAAAGGCAGCAGTTACGGGCAGGACCAGGATGAAATTATCTGGGTGCCATTAACTACATTCCAAACCCGATTGCGCAATACCAATACGGTAAATTCGATACAGGTAAGTGTTGCATCAAAAAACTATATGGCAGCAGAAGAAGCAGAACTGAAAGCAATTTTGCGTGAGACGCATGGCCTTTCAACTGAAGCTGCATCTACTGAGAGCAGTGATGATTTTCAAATAATGAACAGTGCCGATATGATAGATACGGCAAATGAAATAATGGGAATGCTCACCGCATTGCTGGCAGCTATTGCCGGTGTGTCGCTACTGGTTGGCGGTATTGGTATAATGAATATCATGTTAGTATCTGTAACAGAACGGACAAGGGAAATAGGTATTCGAATGGCTGTAGGGGCAAAAAAGTCCGATATACTGACACAGTTTTTAACTGAATCGGTGCTGCTCAGTTTAATGGGCGGCCTTATCGGTGTTGCATTGGCAGCGGGTGTATGTGAATTATTAACGCGGCTTGTTGCACAAATATCTACACTGATAAGCCCCGGCGTAGTGCTCATAGCTGTGCTCTTTTCCGCCGGTGTTGGCGTCTTCTTCGGCTTCTACCCCGCACAGAAAGCGGCAAAGATGTATCCCATTGATGCTCTGAGGTATGAATAAGGAGTAAGTAGGAAGTAGGAAGTAGGAAGGAGTAAGTAGGAAGGTTGTTGTATGCAGTATAAGATTGTAAAACTATTATTTATTTTGTTTGTTTTGTTTGCGTGGTTCGCGTGGTTTGCGGTTAATCTTCAGGCTTTGTCGTTGGAGGAAGCTGAGAAGTTGGCGCTGTCTGCGTCGCCGGAGTTGAGGAAATATAATCTTATTGAGGAAAACAATTCACTGAAAGAAAAGGGTGATTTATTTAACCGTCTGCCTTCTTTGGGAAGCCTTAGAGTGTCGGGGGAGAGTGATTTGAAGGATACGGTTCAGGGCACGCTTAGTTTGCCTTCATCTATTAGTGCGACGCTTTGGGATGGCGGTGTGTATAGTATTACTAAACAGTTAAATGCTATCACATCAGAATCGACCAAGAATTCTGTGTTGCAGGCTTACTACGATGTCCTTTCCGGTGTTGCTACATCATACTATGATGTACTGGAGGCACAAACTACTTTAGAAAATGCAAAGGCCGATCTGGAAAATCAGGAAATCAATTGGGAAAAGGCAGAGGTTCAGTATCAGTCGAAGATGCTTGGGCAAGGCGATTATTTACAAGCAGAATTTGATTACGCTGATGCCAAAACGGCCTTGAATAAGGCAGGGCGCGATCTGGCTGCGAAAAAAACTGTCTTGCAAAAGCTCCTTGGTCTATCGGAAGACCTGCCTGAATTGTCGGACATCAATTTTGATGCCTATATTGATTTTCTGCAAACACTTGCCGCTTATGACGATGCGGCAATCGCAAGCCTTAAAACAAAGTTGCTTAGTCTGGTCCAAACACGGAATCCGGGCTTTTTGAATGCAGGCTTGAACTTAAAGCAATCGGAATTAGGCCTTAAGCAGGCACAAACTGGCTATATGCCGAACTTTCAGGCAAGTTTTTCCTTCCCCAGCCCTTCGGTGAACCTGAACACTACAGATATAAACAATAATTCTGTTCTTCAATGGTCAAAAATGAGTTTAGGCATCTCAGGCAGTATTTCCCTTGATTTTTGGAAGACGGCAAATTCTGTGGCACGCAGTAAAAATTCCCTTGCACAGCAGCAGATAGACTATCAGAGCACGGTCGACCAACTTGACACAGATGTCTACAATGCTATAATTAGTTTGATAAACAATGCAACTTCGGTTGTTTCTACGGAAAGAGCCCTGGAAATAAGGCAGATACAGTATGATTCTGCCGAGGCGCTTTACAATTTAGGCCAGTATTCCTCGCTTGACCTCTCTGAGGCACGTATTAATTTTAACCAGAGTCAGGCGGCCAGTAATACTGCACGGTATAGCTTTTTAAAACAGCTTGCAACAATACGGGGCCTTGCTGCTTTTAATACTATGCCTGAATTAGTATCATTTATAAGCAAGTAGCTTGCAGGGAAGTATATAAGGAAGTATACAATGAATAAAAGGGAAACAAAAACGCTGAAGATTAAAACATTGCCACTGAAGACCTTGTCACTTTTTGTGGCATTGCTTATATGGTTAGTGATACTGGTATTCATGACCTATATCGGTTGGAGCCTTCGCGATCGTGCCCGTTTAATTACCGCTGGCGAGAACGAGATGTTTTTTAATATCATTCAAATGCAATTCTTCAGAATGGACAGCTTTTCCGAGGTAGACGAGCTCCTTGAATCCGAACCGGTGTTTAAAGAACGGATTTTGGGTATTGGTTTATATGATAGCAATCTAAAGGATAAATACCGTTGGGGCACTGCTCCTCTTACTCTGGACCAGGATAAAATAAATACCGGTAAGAGTGATAAATGGAATCGCTGGACTTCTGCCAATAGCTGGAATGGTGCAGTGAAATTTATTGTCCGTCTCGGGCCGCGCCGGAATATTCCTGCTCCTCCTGCTCCTCCTGCTCCCGATTCGCCTCCTTCGCCTCCTCCGGCGCCTGATTCCAGACAGCAAAGGTTTCAGTTTAGTGATAATTATTTTTATATGGAAGTGGTGCATCCGATTTATCAGCGAACCTTTATTCTGACTACGATATTTTTTCCATTTATAGCAATTCTGATGCTTCTTCTGGTTTTATACACACGCCGCCTTTTTCTGCGGAACCATGAGTATAGCGAAAAACTGGAAGCGCAAAAAAATCTTGTTGTGTTGGGAACTGCTGCGAGCACTCTTGCCCATGAAATCAAGAACCCGCTTTCATCAATACGCTTACAGACAGGTATTCTTGAAAAAACCTGTCCCGCTGGAAACGATGAGATATCTGCAATAAACGAAGAAATAGACCGGCTTTCCGATATGACCTATAAGGTAAATGATTATCTTCGTGATGCAAAAGGCAGGCAGGAAGTTATCAATGTTAAAGATTTACTGGAAGAAGTGTCAAGAAAACTGCTTGGCACAAATACTGTGCAGACTACTTGTGATAGTCCTTTAGTATACATTGATTGTGAACGCCTTCGCTCGGTTTTGGAAAATATAATTCGAAATGCAATGGAATCGGGCAGCAAGCTTGATGAAGTGAAGGCAGGCATAGAAAAAATCGATAATAAAATATGTGTCAAAATAGAAGATAGAGGAAAAGGTATAGCCGAAGAAAACCTTTCAAAAATCTTCGACCCCTTCTGGACAAACAAAAGCAGAGGCACCGGTATCGGCCTTTCTGTGAGTAAACGATTTATTGAAGCGGCAAAGGGGAGTATTGAAATAAAAAACAGGCAAGAAGGCGGAGTAGAAGTGCTCATTACACTACCGGAGGTAAAAGTATGAAAATACTAATAGTAGACGATGAAAAACACATACGGGAATCTTTAAAAAAATATCTTTCACTTGATGATATAGATTCTGTTACCGCAGAAACCGGTGAAGCGGCAAAGGACCTCCTTGAAAAAGAAGCCTTCGATGCTGCCATCCTCGACCTGCGATTACCCGGTATTTCAGGCCAGGACCTTCTGCAATGGATGATTGAGCAGGGCTTTCAAATTCCTGTTATTATGATTAGTGCACATGGCCAGATTGAAGACGCAGTGAATGCACTCAAGGCCGGCGCCCGCGATTATATTGTAAAACCTTTTGACCCCGCAGAACTTATCATCAAACTCCGTTCTATTGTGCAAACACAAAGGCTCGAAAACAAGGTGCAAACCGAGGAGCGCACAAAACCTGACAGTTTTCTTATTGGCGAAACACCGGTGATGCAGGAGCTGAAAAAACGTATTGGAAAAATTGCCGAAAGCGATGTTACCGTTTTAATCACCGGCGAATCAGGTTCGGGAAAGGAAATGGTTGCAAGGGAAATTCATCGTCTCAGTCCTAATTGTGATGAGCCTTTTGCAGCAGTTAATATCGGTGGTATACATGAGGGCCTTATGGAAAGCGAACTTTTTGGCCATGAAAAGGGAAGTTTCACCGGCGCACAAAACCGTAAACTCGGCCTTTTTGAAGTAGCCGGCAGGGGCACTATCTTTCTCGATGAAATTGGCGAGACGCCGCTTCCCTTGCAGGTCAAACTTTTGCGTGTTTTGCAGGAACGTAAAATCCGCCGCCTGGGAAGCAATGTGGACATTCCGGTGAATGCACGAATTATAAGTGCCACAAACCGTGATCTTGAAAAACAAATTGCCGAGGGCAAGTTCCGTGAGGACCTTTACTACCGCCTCAATGTGTTTCGCCTTCATTGTCCGCCTCTTTGCGAGCGGCTTAATGATATTCCCCTTTTGTCCGAGCATGTTGTCGGAAAGCTCTGCCGGCGAATGGGTCGGTCGCTTGTTCACCTCAGCGGAAACGCACTTCTACGCTTACAGTCTTATAATTTCCCGGGAAATATCCGCGAGCTTGAAAATATTCTTGAGCGGGCGCTTATCTATGGCGACAGAAATATGAATATAATAGAAGAAAATGCGATAGAAATCAGAAATATCCAGCCAAAAGAGCCGGTAAAGCCTTCTTCTGCATCAGAGACAGTAATAACCATTGATGAACTTGAAAAAAAGGCAATTTTCGAAGCTCTGGAACGCTGTAATAATAACCACAGCCAGGTAGCCCGTGAACTGGGCATTACCCGAAAAACCCTCTTAAATAAATTAAAAGCATATTTAAAATAATTTTTTCTCAAAGTGAAAGCAAAATAAAACTTATCTCCATACTTCTTGTATGGAGTATCTTAAATGAAGAAATATGTTTATCTCGTTCTCATGGCGCTTGCCGCCGGAATCTTTGCCTATGCGGAGGAAATTCCGCCGGCAAAGCTTACAGTCCTTTCCGGCTCTGACAATTATACTGTTATTCAGAGCTGGGATAACAGGCCTTTTGTATTGTGTTCTCTTAATGACAGTTTTATTGCCTATAATGAGAAGATGGAACTGGTGTATGAAAGTAAAGTTCCCGGGCAAATAAAAGAGATAAGCTCTTTTTCCTATCTTTCCGAAACATACATTGTCATTAACTACCTTGATAATGAAACACAATCTGATGATTTTTTCTTCCTCAAGCTCGATTATAACTCTAATTTTTTAGAGCTCTCTCAGTATAAGAGTGCTCAGCATATACAGAAATACTACCCATATATTGAAGATGATGATGAAAGTGTCGGTTTGTATTATATCACTAATGGTAATCTTTACCAGAATGATGAAAAAATCAATACAGACAGTGAATATGTTATTGATATAAGCCCTGATGCTTACATTGTAAAAGATGGCTTTCTTGAAAAGAAAATACCCTGTGATATAGCACCGCGGACACAATATTTTATGAATGAAAAAGAGATGACCTATTTTATAAATAACATCAAATATGCAATAACAACAGATGATGCTGTTGTAACTTTATACAGGATAGAGGAAGACTATGAAGACTAAATATATAATTCTTTTCGTATTGGCCTTGCAGGCGGCTGCCCTTTTTGCCGGTGGAGGCAAAGAAAGTAGCAAGGAAACTATTTTTGAGATGGGTTCAATAGATCTATCTATAAGCAATTATAACAGTATGGAAAATGAGGAGTATTCCGGAACGATTTTTTATAATTATTATGCCGGTAAAGCTAAGATAAAGGCAAACCCCTCTGAGAAAGAAAACCCATTTGTTCGTTATACTATATCCTTATGGGAAAAGGATAATGATGATAAGTATAAGAAAATAACTAGTTTTGAAGAAGATAAATACTTTGCGATATCGAATAATACAAGAATACAGATTGAATATAGTATTTATGGTTCTCTTAGTAGTTATCCGGTTAAAAAATGCGTATATACAATTGATTTTAAAAAAAGTAATAATGAAAATTATACGGAAAGCGAGACTATTGAAAGAGAATTTATACATGCTCGTGCAAGATTCAAATTTAAGTATAAATTGAAAAGCATTAATATTCCTCAAATAAATACTTCTGACCCAAGTGTCTTTAGTTTTTTTCCGAATCAATTAGAATGGCAAAACAATACTTCGAAAAGCCTTTTGCTTAGTAATTCTCAGGGTGGAAAGGTGGTGGTAACAAAAGATAACAATGTAATAGAGGCTTTTACTTATGCAAAGGATACGAGCCGATTAGTTCCTTTTAGAAAAAAATTATTTGATGGCACCTATAAAGTAGAGATAACTGAAAACGAAATTATCGGCATTGTAGTGAAAGGACAATTTTGGTTTAGATATGATGCAACAAAACCTAGTTTAATTGTAAATAAACAGGTAAAAAATAACTGGAATAAAAGCGGTAAGATTAATGCTACAGCCTCGGACGGATTAAGCGGCGTTAATTCTTCTTCTCTCCGTTATAAAAAGAAACCGGAAAATGCTGCCTGGTCTTCATGGCAGAGAGGTTCGGTGGCTTCATTTCCTGATGGTGTAAATCAATATACCTTTGAAGTATATGATAATGCCGGCAATAGAACGGAAGTATCAGGAACAGTCCAGGTAGATACGATAGCGCCCTCTATTCAGGCAAGTGTTGCCTCTTATGCTGTCTCTGATAAATTAACATTTATTACCAATGCAGGTGATGGTAATTCCGGTATCAGAAATGTATACTATTCACTTAATGATAAAGAAAAAATACAATGTGCGAACAATAGCGCTGTTAGTATTTCTGTTAAGGCATTGGCCGAAGGAAATCATACCATAAAATTTTATGCAGAGGATAATGCTGGAAATGAAGCGGCAAGTTCAAGTTATACCTTTAAGATTGTTCGAAAACAGCCTAAGATTACTGCAATTCTACAGCAGGATAAACCTATCAGTGAGAATGAGTATATATACAGCAATGCACTTCAGTTAAACATCAGTACCGATACTCAAATACAGGATTACTATTGGTATATCACACAGGAAAATAGGAAAGAAGATTTTTCAAAGGCAAACAGAACAAAGGCCGCTACTATTACTGTATCCAATATAAAACATGGCCTGACTTATCTTATAATAAAGGCAATAGATATATATGGCAACGAAAGTAATATCATAAAAAGAAAGATACTACGCGATGCCTATATCCCCGGCCTGCCTCTTATAAAAAGCCCGACACACAAACAGTGTTCTACTGCCGATGAAGCAGTATCAAATACAAAGGCAGAATTTGTCTTCAAACCTGCAATTAATGTTTACTCTGGTGTGGCTGCATATCGCTGGAAGCTTTACAAAGGCAATTCTGTTTATAAAGAGGGCCGTATAGATACACTTGATGGTAGTCAGAGTGGCTCCCTTGAATTTGTCTTACCGGATAATCAGGCAAACGAATACTATATATTGAATGCCGCTTGTATAGCAGGAAATAAAACAACAGGACAGGATGCAAGCTATAAGTTCAGAATTGATACCGACCCTCCAAAAGGACTGCGTATTGATATTAACCCGCATACCGATTCTGCCAATTGGTATAATGAGGTGTATGCAAAACTGACATGGAATATTCCGAAAGATATGACCGGAGTAGAAAAATATGCCTATTGTGTCAGTGAAACAAGCAATAGCAATAATCTGCAATGGATATACCTGAAAGAAAGGGAAGCAAATATTTCATTGGAAAGTTTTATCTTGAATAAAACAAAGAACACAGTCTTTATACATGTAGCCTGTTTTGACAATGCAGGTAATTCCATGCAGGCAGTGCGAAAAATAAACCTGGATATAGCGAAACCTCAGTTTATTGATAAAAAAGCGCCTGCAATAACAGCCTTGACAGGCGGAAATGCAATCAGCCTTAATTGGGGACGAACAAAAGACAATGAAACATCTGTCGAAGAAATACTTGTCAAGATAATTAACATGAACACTAATGAAGTGATTAATGCAATAAGCCTTGAACCTTCAAAACAAGACTATACTATAGATAATCTCCCCGAAAAAGCTGCTATGACTATCTATGTAGAATGTATCGATGCTGCCGGTAATCGTAACAGTATCTATGATTTTTATGCAACAGGCGGCGCAGTTATTCCTGCAAGTTATTCCCTGCCTTATAGCGAAAGCATTAATGGTTTTTACCTTGAAGGAAGTGAAAAACGGGACACTAAAACAAAAGCCCTCTTATCCTATCAGGATTTGGAGATAAAACTGCCGCAAACCATTGCTGTTCCGAAAAAACGATATAAAATTGCATCTGCCCAAATACATAATGGTCAGTTATTGGAAGCAATTAGCTCCCCCGAAGACATACAACTCGAAGCACTTGGGTTTACCCTAAAAGGAAGGGCCTTTCGGTTTAACCGCTTCGACGGCCTTTATCTGAATGATGCATTGTATAAAAATGCTGTCAATATAGGCAGTGTCCATTTAGGTTCACCTGAACACATGTCCTTTAGCAGTGAAAAAACAACCTTAAGCACTAGTAAAACAGTTCATTGCGATAATGGCCTCAGTATAGAACAGGTTGAATGGCTCTACCTGGACGGTCAATATGAATACTTTGGCGGCAACAATAGTATTATCAGCAATTATAATCTTCCTGTTGCAAATGCAAGAATTGACAGCAGCAATGCCAATATTTCAGGTGATATTAAAACAAGCCCGCAGAAACCGGCTGTTTTAAAAATGCAGAACATTGATTATCATATACTAAAGGCTGATTTTAAAGACAATTACATTAATATACAAAAAGCCTATGTTCTTTTAAGTAAAGAATTTGATACAGAAAAACTCTTCCTCGAAAATTTTACTATTGATACAAGAGACGGGAAGATACTCTGTGAAGATGACTTCAAGGTAAATAATACCCTTGCGCAAACAAAGGGTAATGTAAAAATAAAAACACTTTCTTTTTACTTTGATGAGGACGGCCGCCTGAAAGCTTCAACAGAAATAGACCTGGGTGTTTATGGCATATATCAGAAAGATGATATTATCTTTAGTGCCGATACCATAGACTATGCTTCCAATATTATAAGCCTTCCCAATGAAATTACTGTGCATGGTTTTCAGATGCTTGTCGAAAAAGCATATTTTTCGCCAAAAGGCTTGCATATACTGACAGGAAAGATACAGGTATTCAATAGATATTTCGCTTTTGCAGACCTTGGTATTGAAATAAACGAAAGAGACAAAATTTACCAGGAAGGCCGTATTACAACATCAATTCGGGAAGACACAGGCTATGGAGCTGAGTATCAATTTATAAACGGCAGGATAAACAAGGCCAATGTAAATTTTGATATAAAAGTTCCCTTGTCGCAGACTATACAAGATAGCAACGGGAATAAATTTTGGGAATTTAAGAATGCAATATTAAATAGCAATTATACAATTCACCATGCAAAAATCAATAATAAAGAAATCAGTATAGGTTCATACAATATACAGGCAGAAAATATCAGCCTGGACAATACTGCAATGAGTATCGAAAAACTGAATTCTATTAAGTTGCCTGATGTCAGCAATTCGGTAATTAGTTTTGACAATCTAAGATGCAATTATACCACAGTGCTTCAGGATGCAAAATACAATGGCAGTGCTGATTTTGAACTTGCCTCATGGAAAATATCATTTAAAAACCTGCTCTTGGACGAAAAAGGTGTTGGTGGTGAAGCAAGCCTGAGATTGCCCGAAAACCTTGGTGGACATGATATTATGTTCTCCGATTTAAGAATCGACGGCAATTCGACTATACACAGCGGTTCTTTAAGTGAAAATAACGATATTATTCTCTACTACAATATTCCTGTCAAAATGAAATTCGGAAGGCTCATTCATAGTGCTACAGGCTATAATCTTGTTTCTGAAGCCCCTGAGGTAATACACGAAAACACTGTCCTCTTTAGTCTTGGGAAAACTGCTTTTGATACAGCAGGTAATTTGAAAGAATCATTTGCAGGGCAGGGCTCGGCACGCTTTGTATCAAGCAATAATTATTTTGTTGATTCCGATGCTGCCTGTTTAAAAGATGGCGCTGCCCTGATTAAAGGAAAAATAGGCTCAAAACACTGGGAAAAGAGCAAAAAGAATGCGGTTTCTTCTGAAAATATTTATTATTCCGTAGGAAACAGAGTAAAAACTAATACGCTGAAAGATAAATCAATAGAGTATTCGTATAATGGATGGGAGCTTAGCGGTAGCGATGTAGAGTTTTCCCATAACAGGACTAGTATATACAGTAACACTGTTCAATTGAATGGGAAAACTATTGATATAGGCAAGGCAGAGTATACAAGTGATGGCATCTTATTTGAAACTGCAATACAAAACCAAAATGTCAAGCTTACCTTACCATCCGGCTTACCTGCAACCATCACAGAAACACGCTGGAAAGAAGATGGCCTTTATGCAAGTATGATGATTGGAATACCGAGCTGGTTAGAAGGAACCTATCTCTATTTTGAGAATGTGTTACTAAAAAGCGATGGCAGTATTGATTGCCTCAGTGAGGTGAAAAATTATTCTTTTGCCTATGGTGAATTTTCATTTAATGCAGAAGGTATAAGGCTGAACAATGCAGGTTTGCAGATAGAACAGTCGGAAATTATTCTCCCCGCCGCTTTATCACATGCAGCAATCAGTGTTTCTGCACTACAGATAAGTAATACTGGTATAGTAATAGAAAGTGGCCAGGTTGCTCCTTTTGCACTTCTTGGTTTAACTTTATGGTTAGACAGTATAGCAGTAAATAATGACAGGTTCAGTTTTGAAGGCGGTATTCGTCTTCCTGACGAAACGCCCGGTGTATTATCACGAAAAATTATTCAAATTGATGAATTCAGTATCGGCACAAATGGACAGGACTTAAAATTAATTGCCAAACTGAATCGTGAATACTATCTTCCCTTAATTGGCGCCTTTGCAATGAATGTGCAGGACCTTGTTGTTGAAATTACTGACAATGCAAGCCGGATTACAATGGCAAAAGGCGAATTGCTTTTACCTTCAAGTTATGGACAAACAAGCGCTACTATTAGTGATGTCCGTTACAATATAAAAGAAAAGAAGTTTGATTTTAGCGAAATAAAAGTAACAAGCGATATTGTTCTCAATTTTAGCGGATTAAAATTTGCAATGAATATGCTTCGATTTAACAGTAATGGTGATATTTCATTTGATGGATTTGTACACTTTCCCAAGGAAAATATTCCGCCCTTCCTTGCTGGTAGAATTTGCCGTATAGATACATTTGAAATTCTTAGCGACGGCAGTTTGGGCAATCTGTCTATTCATTTAAATAATCTTGAAGGCTCTCTTTCCAGTAATAATAACAATGCAATACTACGAAATGGTAATCTTGATATTAGTAAAGAAAAGGATATGTTACTTAAACTTTCAATAAAAGGCGATATAGAATTATCATCTGATATGCCCGATGACCTTAAAGGTTTAAGGCTGGCAATCAATGAATTTATCTTTGACATTGAAAACAAGAAAATAAAGAGCCTTGATGCATCATTAAGTAAAAACAGCCACAGTATATCCAATATGGAGATAAAGAATTTATTTTTGGGCCTGCAATATCAGGAAAGTAAAAACGACATGATTGTTTCAGTGCGTGGCGGCCTTATCTTTCCCTCGAATTTTCCGGACTTCCTTGCCGGTCAGACAGTAGAACTCCGCCGCTTCGAGATTAGTGTCAATAAAGGTATACAAGCCCTCGATGCAAAGTATGAATTACCAAAGAATATTCCCTACACGCTAACCGGCGATATTATGATTAAGAATGCTGTGCTTGCCGCTGTTTGGCGTAATAACAGAGTAGAGTTCGAAGCAGACGGTCTTTTGTATATTCCAAAAGATACATTGATTAGCGGAGTAGGGGAATTATCATCAAAGATTAGACTCCGGCTTAATTCTCTTGAAGGGCTGAGTGAGCTGTATTTTGATACAATTTTAAAAGACAGTCGTATATATGATACCTTTATAACGAGGGGAATTAAGTTCTGTATCGATAAAAAAGAAAAGAAACCATTACTCATTTCACTTAAAGGTGACCTTGAGGTAGCACAAGATAGAATATCATTTATTGATAAGAATTTGAAATTTAAAGTCAATTCATTCACTATTGATGAATACGGCAATATTAAGCAATTCGATGTCAGATTGAACAAAGTAGATATGACTCTTTTTGGGCAAGTGGCAATTAAAGATGCAAACCTTGTAGCACGCAGGTATAAAACTGATGACTTTATCATCGCTATAGACGGAAGGCTTGGCCTTGTATCAGAATTATTGCCCGAAACAGTCCGAAATTCTGAATTTGTTATCAAAAAGTGTGAAATATCCACCAAGAGAGGACTGTTGAATTTTGATGCCGGCTTAATTACCGCCGTCAAGTTTTCTATATTTACTGATATATCAGTAAATATAAACGCACTCAGTATATCTTCAAAGCAGTTTACGATAGACGGCAGTATTACTTTGCCGGACTTTTTCCCTGATGGCCTGAAAGGGCGCACAATCAGTTTACAGAATTTTGCAATGGACTGGAAAGGTATCATCCTTGATATGCAGGGTGCTATTGACCGGAGCAATTTTGATTTCTATGGCTTTAAAGGCTATTTCGAAGATCTCTTTATCGGGAGAAATGAAAGCGGAAAATTTGTCTTCAAAATGAAAAACTGCGATATAACACTGCCTTCCAGTCTTAAGATAAAAGGCTCAAATAAAGTAGGTATAAAAAATGCATTCCTTTATTTGGATTCCGGTAAAATTGCCGGGCAATTTATGGCAGGAATGATACCGGTAGATATTGCCGGTTTTACCCTGGAACTTATTGGTCCCTATATTGATGACAAGAATTATGCGATAGGTTTTGCAAAAGCGACACTAAAATCGCCTGAAATACTCAAAACGGCAAGTGTTTCACTGAATGAAGTATCAATTTCAGCAAAAAATGGCCTGCAAGTTCAAGGTGGAGAATTCCTTCTGCCGGCATTTACTATGGGCACGCTTACATTCTACAATGTCCGTGTTGGATTCCTTATGCAAAGTGATAATTACGAAATTAGTGGTAGTGGTAGTGTTATATTACCAGGTGCAGGAAGTGTGTATGCTGATGTATCATTTACCAATGTGTCAGATTTGTATCCTATCGGTTTACAGCGGGCGATATTTACCTATACTATTTGGCCTGGTATTCTTCTTGGTGGAACAGGCTTAAGGCTTAATGCCATAAGAGGTAGTATAGCCTACGGACCGCCGAATGAAGTGCCCGAGAAAGTGCAGGGAATGTTCAGTAATGCCGGCCCCCGAATATCATTGGGTTTAGGCCTGGTCGATGCCGGTGGTGGAAATATTATTACAATGGTTCCCTCTGTATGGGTTGATTTACACAATGGCACCTGGGCTCTGGACGGTAAAGCCATTGTTCTAAAAGGTGTTCTTGATTTGGAAGCAGAGGCTTTGGCATCAGTCGGCAAGATGGGCTTCTATGCGGGAATGGATTTTAAACTAAAGTTTGTTAAAGGCGGCCTTGAGTTCTATATCTTCGATAAAAATGAAAAGGTATTGATTTCCGGCGAAGGCCGTGTTCAATTTGGTATTTCAAGAGGTTCTATTGTCAATAAAAAAGTATTGGGTATAAGAATCGTTATTCCCAGGAATGAATTATGGCTTCCAAGAATTGGTGCAGAGTTTGGCGCTTTCAAAAATGGAAAATCAGGTTTTAAAGGTTTTGTTCGGGTGCCTATACTGGGTGATATTGGTGTGTTTGTCGGTGGCGGAAGTCTGAAGCTGGGAAATGTATCAAGCTATAAGATTGAAAAACCCACCTGGGCAAGAAGCTTGCTGCTTAGTCAAAATACTGTTCTCGATGAAGATACAAATATGATGAATCTTGATTCTTATGGAGACGACAAAGACTATGAAAAAGAATACCCGGTGTATATCAGTAAGAGCCTTGACCGTGCAATATTTGTGTTGGCACATATTGATGGTGAACCGCAGATTGAAGTGCAAACAGCTTCCGGTAAGACATATCGTGCAGGCGATGAGAATACCGAACTGAGTATTATGGACGGTATCTATGCACTGACTGTATATGAAAATGACCCTGGCCTCTGGAAGGTTAAGGTCAGCAATATTCGTGAAGATAAGTATGCTTTAAGCATCATGGGTGTTGCAGAAAACCCTATAGTTATCTTTGATAATTTGCACAGTGATATAAATGCACAGAATACAAATGTAAATATTGCCGGCCGGACAAACTATAGCAATATTGCTGTGCATCTTTTTGCAAGTAACGATGATGGCATCTTGTGGATACCCTTGGGAAGCGCCTTTGCAGATGACGCAGGTGAATTTAGTTTTAGTTTGCAAACTGATGAATTAAGTGACGGCAAGTGGGCTATTGCCGCCGAACTTGATGAAAAAGATGAATTATTGTCCGACAAGTATCGTGCAGAGGGTAAAATCATACTGGATAGAAAGAATATCCCTCTGCGTGCCCTTGAAAAGGTCTATATTGCAGAAAATGATGGCGAAATGACCCTTTTTTGGGAAAATAACAATGGCAGCCGCACAAAAGGTTACAATGTTATGCTGGAAAATCTTTCTACAAAACAAAAGGATATACTGTATGTAGGCAATATCACTCAATTACGTATCCCCGGTTGGACAAAGGGTGATGAAATAAAAGCAAGTGTTGCAAGCCTTGACGAATATGACAGTGTTAGTAGCTATACCAGCGCTCCGCTTATTTCTGTTGGCTCTGAAAAAGCGAGTGTTAATATACCTGTTCTTTTAAATAAAGTTACCAAGATAAAAATGAATACCGGAACTGTTTATCAGGGAATCTTGCCTGCACAAATTGACCACTATCAGAATACCGGCGATGCTGCAATGTATTTATTTGCAAGAGAAACTGCAAAGGACAATGATGCAGTCAGGCTTTTATTTGACAATGAGATAAAGGTTGTATCTTCTCAGTGCGATATTCCTTTTACTGTTAGTTTAAGTGATGATATAGCACCCGGACTGTATACACAGGAATATGAGGTATACAATATTGCCAACAATACTGTAAAAGAGATTTCTACAATCGAAATAGAAGTTTCGTATCCTGCACCGCTTATAGAAAGCATTGAACCAGCCTTCATAAACATTTCAGAAGAAAGAATGATTAGCATTATTGGTAGAGGCTTCAGCAAAGGTATTCGTGTCTTATGTAATTATAGTGAATTACCCATTGAAAAGAATTCTACCTCCTCTGTGCTGAATGTGCTCTTGCCTGAAAACCTTGAAGCTGGAGAACAGAGCATCATTGTAGAAAATGCAAGCGGAGACAAGGCCCATTCGACTGTCCTTGTTACAAGGCCTGATTGGTCAGCCCGCTTCTATACCTCCTTCGCCGAACTGAATCCCGGTGGGCAGATTGAGATACCTGTTGAGATTGTCCCCGTGGAAGGCTTTAATGGTATTGTCAATTTCTCCGTCCTGAATGCCCCTGCCTTTATACAGATGAATATTCCTTCTATACAGGCAGGCGAAAGTGCATTTATCACAATATCTGCTTCAAAAGAGGCAAAGACAGGGACATATCCCCTTAGTATTACCAATGCTAATGGCCGTTCCTTTGAGTTTATCGTTCAAATTAGTGCAGAAAAATTGCTTCCACGTATTTCAAGCCTTTCAAACGATATAGGCAGAGTAGGGGACAAAATAGAAATTTACGGAAATAATTTTACTGAACAAGGCGAACTCAGCTTGAATGGAAGCGCTCTTTCCTATGAACAGTGGAGCGATTCTAAAATCACCTTCACAATACCACAGGGTAGTAAAACCGGTATGCTGCAAATTCAGAATGAGGCCGGTCTTAGTAATGCAACACAATTGATTGTTAAAGAGATGTGGTCGCTAAAAGTACAAGATGATTATCTCCCTTTTGATAGTGGTGAAAGTAAAGAAATTAGCCTCTACCTAAATGGAAGTGATACTGAAACAATCGAAATTGCACTTGAAAAAAATAATACATTGCCCTTTGATATAAGTCTTGACAAAACAAGTACCAAAGCGCCTTCGCGGATTCTCCTGTCTATAAAAGCAAGGGAGAGTGCCGAAGCAGGAATGTATTCACTGGCGCTGAATGCTTTTAGTGCTGCACAAAATACCCTTAAGCAAAGTCTGATTATCACACTGGAAGTAATCAACTCTTTTGAGATTACAACAGATTATCTGGACGAAGGCCGCATCGGCAGGCCCTATTTTGCGGAACTTGATTGCAAAAACAATAAAACCGATGCTACTTACTCCATTGCTAGTGGCAGTTTGCCTAAAGGAATTGTTCTTAGTGCCAATGGCATAGTGAGTGGGATTCCGGAAACATCCGGTCTCTTTCATTTTACTGTGCTTGCACTTGATGGCAGTAAAAAGGCATTCAAAGAATTCGATTTAACTATAGTAGATGATATATGGCTGGGTAAAAATGATGATAGCCTCTCTTTAAGCAGAGTTCCTGCACGGGAACATATTTTGTTTCAATACAAAACTGACAGCACAATACTTGATATATTTGCACTAGCCGATACCATTGTTCTGCACAGCGAAAATGCTATTAGTGCATTGAATTACAAAGGGGAACTACTCTGGAATTGTGCCGGTAATTATAGGCAAATAGCCTACCGGAATAACAAAATCTACCTCTATTCAGACAATAATGTCTTGAAAGTGCGTGATATTCATTCAGGTTATCTTATCTGGAAAAGAGAAGGCATCTATGCAATGAAACTCATTAATGACAGGCTTTACCTGAAAACAAATAAATACAATCTTGTGGTGCATGCAGACTCAGGCCATTTACTTCAGCAAATTGATGACTTCGACTATGGTAGTAATACTACATTCTCAGATACCAAGCAAGAAATATTTGCCTTCGAAAAATCTGTTTCAATAGAAGATAATAAACTGCTTGTGCGAAATTTGTATACAGCTAATACCATTTGGGAAAAAGAAGGAAGCTGGACTCAGCTTGCCCTGTATAATGGTAATCTGCTTGCTTCAGAACAGGACACCCTGACCGTATTCCATGGTCCTGATAATGAAACCGGCCCCATAAGCAGTATTCGCATTGTTAAGGGCCAAAAAAACAAGAATAATTGGTATACCGAGGCGGTAAAAATCAAGATTGAAAGTTACGACATCGAAAGCTACAGCAAAAAACCTGAAGTGTTTATAAACAATATACGCCTTAACGATGATATCGAAACCATTGAACTGAGTGAAAACGGTGTGTATACTATTGCTGCCTTCGCAGTGGATAACCATGGCATGCAGGGAAACACCGTCAGGCAAACAATCAAGATTGATAGGGAAATACCCCAAAGTAAGGCAGATATCTCAGGCCCTCTAGGGAAGAATAATTGGTATACCGGCCCGGTAAGCATTGGCATTCATGCCGAGGATGCAGTCTCCGGTATTGATACCATAGACACAAACTATGGCCAATATACCGGTCCTATTATGCTGAACGAACAGGGTATACATCAATTTAGCTGGCATGCAGTCGATAAGGCCGGTAACAAAGAACAATGGCAGAGCATCTTTCTCAATATTGATTATGAAACCCCTTGGACAAATGCAGAAATAAGCAATGAAAATGGCTACAGCATTATTGAATTAAACTCCAGTGATGCTCTTTCAGGCCTTGCTCAAATTGAATACTATATAGACAATGCCCGTATACAAACCTACAGTGAAACGCTTGTTATAGAAGAAGCAGGCAATCATAAAATCTACTACCGTGCAATCGACAATGCCGGCAACACCGAAAGGTGGAAGTGTATGGACTTCAATGTCAGGCAGAAGATGTCGGCCAAGGCAATTGTTGAAAACCTTATTATTGATGGCCAGGAATCAGTTTCTCTGCCTTATACAAAGGGCGGCTTTAAAAACATGCCCTCCTATTGTATAGGCGCCGAATATTTTATCGCCAAAACTGCATCCTTTAGCGTCAGGAAAGATGCTGTTGTGTATATGCTTATCGACAATGAAATACAAATGAAGCGCCTTTTTGCCGGTGATACTATGAAAATAACCGAGGCAGATAAAACGGCAAGCATATTTGTTCAGGAAATAAAACCACTGCTTGCCACAATCACTGTAGACAGAAAAGCTGATACATTGCAATTTGATGCACTGATAGAACCCTGGAAATACTCGAGAAGATTGCCATTAAAAGAACATTGGTATGTCGAAATTGACGGGAACAAGCTTGAAGTAAGCGGCAAGGTATTCCCCTTACCTGTAGAGATAAAAGACAATCGCAATAAGGCCATCAAAGTGCTCTATGAGTTGATTGCTCTCGATGGAAACATTGAATATAAGACTGAAAAATATATTTTTATAGGAGATTTACATGAAAAGAATTAAGATTCTAACACTGGCGCTTGGTATTCTATTTTCTTTACACACTGCAGTTTTTGCAGACAAGAATTATAGAATAGTCCTTGAAAAAGGCGACTACTATCTGAGGTTCCCCGGGTATAGTAGCTGTGATTATGAGGTCAGCGATGCTATGGGAAATTACTACCACTGGGATAGTGTAACAAGACTGTATAAAAAGGGAAGGGCGCTTGCTGTCCTTGACCTTCTGAAAAAATCCGGCAGTATTAATCTTAGCGGTGAAAGACTTGCTATTCCCTTGCCCAACAGAAATAATTTTGTGTCTCAGACTCAAGATGAACTCAGATTACAGCTCACCCTATGGACAGCGGATAAAAATGATATACGAAACATCATGGGAACAAAACTGAGTATCAATCATACTATTGAATGGTGGCCTGGTGAATCAGCATTTTTCAATTTAGTTAGAACAACAAACAGCAGTGATAAGGATAAAATAATGAGTATGCTCTATGCCTATTTCAATGATAAAGGCGAAGGGGTAAATTTTCAGAATATGATAAGTGCAGAGTATTCCGAGGCCAATAACATTCATCTTTTTGATACTATTGATGCTGAAAAAAAGAAAAAGGCGCTCGATTCCCTGGCCGATATGC
>JAISIL010000051.1 GCA_031262035.1 Spirochaetaceae bacterium
CTTTCATATCCACATCCATTTGTTCTACACCTCTGTAGAACTATTATATATTTTGGACTAGATATTGAGTTTTGAGTCAGCCATCCCTTTCGGCTAGATTTAGTTTTGAGGCATCGCGCATCGGCATATCAAACAGTTCCTGCTGTGGAATTTTATTCCTCTTAAGGTTTCGCTCCACCACTACATCGTCAGGCTGTAATTCACCAATGAGCAGTGGAGAATTGGGATTGTGCAATTTGATATTTTCCGCCACCTTTTCATGACTGTAATTTGCATAGCAATAAAGACAAGCATTTGAACAGGAATTATATGCACCAATATCAACGCTTACAACACAGCCACACTCAAAGCGTTGGCTTTTGTCCTTGGCAATATCCAATTCATAACTGGTTATTCGCTCTATAAGCCTGTTGTCAATACAGCGTGCGTGGGTTATTTCATAAAGGGACAAGTCTATTCCTTCTGCACAAGTATCCATTGTTAATTTATTTTCTTTTGCAATAGTTTCTAATTGTTTTGCTAAAATTTGTTTGTCACTATCAGAGATTTCTGTGATATTATACCTCGCAATATTTTTGGTGATTTTAGAATATAAATCAATAAAACTTATAGTTACTTTTTCTGTGTAACCTTTCAGGTAGTTTGCAATCTTGGCAAAATTTTCAACATGATAATCAATCGTATATTTTTCATTAAGCAAAATGGGATCATATCGCCAGATAACTTTTTCCGGACCAATTTTCGAAGACAGTGACTTAAATGTATTAATAATTTCTTTCTTTCTTGGAAGACCAGTTTCAATATCCTGAGCATAAGAATTAAGAGTAAATTGAAAATAATAAGTATATTCTGAGAGCAAGTCTAATTTATTCAGCATGGGTTTTGGGTTTTTACTCCAGAAAACAATACAATCAACAACATCCGGAGACAAGATTACTTTTCCAACTTGATGTATATTCATAGGATTACGAATGAAGACGAAACCTTCTTTCAGGCGATTAAAAAACCATTCTGAGTAGTAAGCCGGTATATCAGTTCGTCGACTGGCGCTTATTATCATATTTTTCCTGTTACCCCTCCCCATAGGCTTCATTATAATACATACTCAAACTCTTCCCATTATAAAACCAATGTCTTGTTGGCTGCACATTATAGTCAATTCCCATGAGCTTTCTGGTTAGTTTCGTCAATGAATATTCTTCTCCCTTATACTGCACTTTCTTGTCGGCAATGACCGTCGCCTTTTCTTCGATGCCGTTGTTATCGAAAGTGATTGTGGCATTTAGCGGAATACCCATTTCGGTGAAGTTGAGGGGTGGGCGTTTCTGTTTTTTGTAGTTTTCACCGGACTTAATCTCGGTGATGTTGCTGTTTTCCTTAATATCCTTGGCCGCCTCGGGGGTGATGTTTTCTATTTCAAGGAGTTTCAGGATAGCGATTGCCTGTTCGGGTTCAATTTCGAAAAATTCCCTTTGGGGATTTATCCGCTGCGGGGTAAAGGCGACCTGTAAGGCTTTCTCCACCTTTGCACAGTCGGCGACACGGCAGGCGTATTCGCAGTCAAAGGGGAAGGGAACGCTGGTATTGTAAAGTTCTTTCAGCCGTTTCTTAAAGTCTTTTCGGCTAGTGATGCCGATTTTAACAATATCGGGCATAGCGGGGTTTGATACTACATAGACGCAGCCTTCGGTTTCGTTGTTCATACTATTTCCTCCAAACAATCATATTGTTTATTATACCACATCCACTACCTCATCGTCTATTCCTCATTCAGCAGGCTGTGGGCCTGAAAACTGAAATAGTCATCCTTGGTAACAATGATGTGGTCCAGCACTTTAATGCCTAAGAGTTCGCCGGCTTCGACAAGACGCTTGGTTATTGCTTTATCGGCAAGGGATGGCCTGGGGTCGCCTGAGGGGTGGTTGTGGACAAAGGCAATTGCCGCAGCCCGGTCGGTAATGGCGTCGGCAAAAATTTCCCGGGGGTGGACGATGCTCATATCGACTGTTCCTTTAAACACTTCCCGTTTTTCAATCAGCACTGAGGCTCCATTTAAGGTAAGCGAAACAAAATGCTCCTGCTTTTTTTCGCGAATATCCTCTGCAAGGATAACAATGTCCTCTGCACTTCGAACCTGCCTTGCCGGTTTGGTATATCTTTTTGCCAGTTCAAAGGCTGCCATAATCTGGCTTGCCTTGGCAATGCCTATACCTTTAACAGCATTCAGGTCCTCTATGCTTATATCGCCATTTTTGGCCTTGAGCAAGCGGGCTAAATCCCCAGCGAGGCTGCGCACATCCTTATCTTTTGTGCCGCTTCCCAAAAGCAGCATCAAAAGTTCCTGCTCGTTCAGGGCGGATATACCTTTAGCACTTAATTTTTCGCGAGGACGGTCAATAGACGGGAGTGAATCCAAGGGTTTCATATACTGATTCTATCCTAGCAGGCTAAAATATTCTACTCCCTGTTCCCCGGTAAGCAGGGCAAAAACATTTACTTTCAAATCACAAGAAAAACAACCACGAATAACACAAATGATATTGCCTACGGCAAATCACACGAATTTTCGATTACTTATCGTGGATTATTTGTGTCGGC
>JAISIL010000061.1 GCA_031262035.1 Spirochaetaceae bacterium
TATTCACGAATCCGCCTATGGCGGACACGAATTTTTAATACAAATCATAGATTATTCGTGTCGGCGGAGCCGATTTGTGTTCATTCGTGGTTGTAAATTTTTAAATGATTTTGCCCTGGGCTATCCGGAAGGGGTGCATCAACAAAATGATAATTATTTTCAAAGTCAAAAGATATAGACAAGAGATTCAAAAAATGCTACACTGGATACATCAAATATTAAAAAAAGGAGCATTACGGTGAAGCAATTATTTTTAACTGCAATCCTTGCAGTAACAATCGGAGGTATTGCTATGGCGCAATCAAACAAAACTCTTGTAGCCTATTTTTCGTGTACAGGTAACACCGAAAAAGTGGCTAAGGCATTGGCAGATGTCGTAACAGGCGACATTTATCGGATTGAACCGGAGAAGCCCTACACAAACGAGGACTTGAATTGGCATGATTCATCATCCCGTTCTTCAATCGAGATGAATGACAGGTCGTCTCGTCCCGCCATTGCCGGCAAAGTTGATGGTATGGCGAAATATGATACCATCTTTATCGGATACCCGATTTGGTGGGGACAAGCACCGCGAATCATCAGCACCTTCCTTGAAAGGGACGACTTTTCAGGAAAAACGCTGATTGCATTTGCCACATCAGGTTCAAGCGGTATGGGCAATTCAGAAGATTTGCTCAAGGCTTCCTGTTCTAAAGAGGCCAAGTGGCTTCCGGGCAGGAGGTTTGCAAGCGGAACCAGTGCAGCTAGCCTAAAGCAGTGGGTTAATGGACTTGGATTTTAGTGGAATAAGTCATGGACGAAGTCCGACGCTATGCCATCTACCTCTGGTATTACTTTGAAGTTCAGTTTGAGCAGATTGCCGGTTACTACCTGCTAGGTGTATTGATAGGAAGCCTTATTTCAGTTTTCGGCAAGAACAGGATACATGCGCTTCTGACCTTGATACAGAAAAAACCGATGGGGGTTTTAGGTATAATCCCTGCAAGCCTCATAGGTGTTGCGTCTCCTTTGTGCATGTATGGCACAATACCAATAGCCGCCTCTTTCAGCGAGAAGGGTGTGCAAGACGACTGGCTTGCAGCCTTTATGATGTCATCAATACTACTCAATCCGCAGTTAATTATTTACAGTGCAGCCTTGGGACCGACTGCTCTCATGGTGCGTATTGTGTCATGTTTCCTGTGCGGTATTTTCGCAGGATTATTAGTACGAATGTATACAAGAAGGTGGTTTCGACAAGCTCAACCACCGGGCAGGCATACGGTGGTCGAGCCTGTCGAGACCACCTTCTTCAATTTCAGCGGCTTCGCAGCACCTTCAAATCACGACACACATCCAAATCCACTACTCCGCCTCATCTTCAACATTGGCCGAAACTTGAAAGCAACAGGATTGTATTTCCTAATCGGTATCGCACTGGCTGCAATCTTTCAAACATTTATCCCGCAAGACGCATTCGCCCGGCTTTTCGGGAGCGGTGCATCGAGCAGGGGCTTCGGCATACTCATGGCGGCAACGGTCGGCGTTCCCCTGTATGTCTGCGGTGGGGGCACTATTCCCTTGTTGCAAGCCTGGCTTGATATGGGTATGAGCATGGGTGCTGCTTCTGCCTTTATGATAACCGGGCAATCAATGAAAATAACAAACATGGGTGCGGTAAAGATTATTATGGGAGTCCGCCATTTTGTGTTCTATATAGTTTTTGTGATTGTCTCGGCGCTTGTGTCGGGATTTATAACGGATATACTTACGACGGCGGATTATTCTGCCATTCCCAGCCGAAACTAAAGTTATAAGTTTTTCCGTTACTCTGCCACATATACGGATAGGTCTTCCACCATTGAGTCTGGTCCCCCACTTTATTTCTTGTATACACATATATATCAGGCGGTAGCGGCCCGGAACTGATAAAGCCGTCTTCTGTCCATTCCCATATTTCGGCGATACTGCCGTCATGACCGGTATGGATAATTCCCGTATCCCCTACCTCCATCGTGAATGAAGCTACCCCGATAAAAAAATCCTGCATAGGAGCCCAAGCAAAACGGCACTTGCCCGGCCTTTCTCCTTCCCCATTCCAGAAAAGCGCACACCAAGCGAGCTTTCCCTCATAACCATTGTCCATTTCCGACCCCTGAGTCCAAAAAGTTCGGCCTACACCGCCTGAATTAAAGAGGCAATAATCAACCACATAGTTTGCGCCCGCTATCTCCTTGTTATTTGCCGAGTCTGCAAGGACTTTCTGCTTTGTTTCTTCAGTAGAAAGAGCTTCCCTGTCCAGCGTGCAAGCACCCTGATTTATTGTATCTGTATATATGCCCTCAGGAAAGGCTATGCATGTTTCGCTGACTGTACCGCAAAAGGAATCGCTCCCGTCTGTAGGACAGAAGGTTATCTCGTCTTCATTCAGGACATATGCCCCTTCACTTAACAAGTCCTGGTTAATGTAAAATTCATAAGTATGAGGGCTTTCGCTCTGTCCTTCTAGTTGAAGGAAGTATACCTTACTGGGAGAGCCAAGCGGCCCATCAGTTTGGCCGTATGAGCCTGTCACATTGCCTTCCAGACCGGAAGCAACAGGGCCCGTATCTTCAGGCTGATCTTCTGCTTGCGGCGTATAACCCGGCTCGCTGCAAGCGACAAGAAAAATAACAAGAACGAAAACGGAAAATCCATAAGCATAAGGTCTTTTCATACACTTTCTCCTTTTAAAAAGGACAGACCACCAGAGCAGCCTGTCCTTTTACTTTTCTTATATACTTTCCAATCACTCTACTTGGTGATTACTCTACTTTTTTCTTTCCTTTTATATCTGGTTTTCTAGGAGTAAAAACTTCGCTGAATAAACCGGCATTCGCCAAAGGAAAAATGGTCTAGATGCGAAACTGTAGGGGAATTATGTTATTGGAACTAGCTGTAATAGCAAAATTTTGATGAACAAATATACTTTCTTTATTACTTTTATGAACGGCACAAGGAACCATCATCCCTTCCAAGCGGTTCAGGTTAAGCTCCGCGTGCGCGGAGGGCTGGCTGTCCGATTTAGCGCTCAGTATAGGAAGCTCTTGTTGATGCGGAAGCGGAGTATCAAGCGGCGCGCTGCCATCATCATGAACACAATCTATCACTTCGCATATTTCTGAAATATCAGCCAATAGAGAAAGAGGAAAGAGACAGAGCCCGCTAAGCGCCGTTATCAAACAGACCAGCACAGCACACTTCATCCCTCTGTATTTCCATTGCATAAAGTGATTATAGCATATTATCAGAATAAAGTCAAGTAATAAATGATCCCCGCCGCAGAGCGGCGGGGTATTTTTCAAGAGCCTGTCACAAAGTATGTGTAAATGGCAGTTTATCATAGGAACGGAACCCGTTCTTTACCGAAGACAATGGCGAACTGGTTTAGGGCCTGCCCCCATTCCTTTATCGGCATTGTCC
>JAISIL010000198.1 GCA_031262035.1 Spirochaetaceae bacterium
AATATACACGAATCGGCTTCGCCGACACGAATAATCTATGTTAAGTAAGCAAAAATTCGTGTGGCCGAAGGCCATTCGTGTTATTCGTGGTTACTATAAAGTTAAATGATTTTGCCCTGCAAATATATTAGCAAATATTGACAAAAGAATATAGCTATGATATAATAGACCAAGAGGTGAATACTATGAATAAAAAAGACAGAATGATGGCTATACTGGCAGGCGAAAAGGCCGATTGTGTGCCCGCAGGCTTTTGGTATCATTTTCCCGGTCATTGGGATGCAAAAACCACGGCGGAGGCGCATCTGAAATGCTGGAAGGAAACGGACGCCGACATTATCAAGGTAATGCAGGACTATGGTGAATATATTGAACATGAAATTCTTACTCCGGATGATTACAAGCATATCAAGTTTCAAGGGAAGGAATCCCGCTACTACCAGAAACTGGTCGATGTTTTAAAAAGAATTCAGGATGGCACAAAAGGAGAGGTTTATACCATTCAAACCCTTTTTAGCCCGCTTAAAGCAATCACCAGGAACATTGGCTACCCGCTTTTGATGGAGCATATTAAAAGCTGCCCTGAACAATTGGATATTGGCCTTAAAACCATTACAGAAGGCCTTTGTGAATGGGCTGCCGGTTTTGTCGAAGAAGGTGCCGATGGCCTCTTTTATTCGGCACAATTCAGTGAGCCGGGCCGTTTTACCAAGCCTGAATGGGAGCGCTTCTGCAAAAAATGGGATATCCAGGTGCTGAATGCCGCAGAATCAAAAGGCGGAAAAAACATGGTCCACATTTGTGGTGAACCAAACTATGAATATGCTTCAATGCCTGAATGGTATACCGATTATCCCTATGCAATAATTAACTGGTCGGTAAAAGATACCGGCCTTACCATGCCCGCCGGCAAAAAATTCTTCAAAAAGCCGGTATGCGGCGGCATGCACAACAAGGCCAGCATCCTCGACGGTACCGATGAGGCTATCGCTCTTGAAGCAGGCAGAATCATCAAGGGTATGGACGATGCCTGCGGCCTCGAAGGCTTCATGCTCGGAGCAGATTGCACCGTCCAGGGAGAAGGTATCAGCAACAAGAAATTGCGGGTAGCGGTAGACGCGGCCCATCAATATGTTTCTCGTTGATATACTTGACGAAAAACCCTGAATGCTTTACAATGGACTTATGAAAATTACCAAAAAATCTATCTTTTTTCTTCTATTGATTAGCGTAATTAGTGTCGGCGGCGCTTTGTTTGCGCAGGGCGCTGTTTCCCGTTTTGGGGGCAGAGCTTCCGAGGTTCAAAGTGCCGACGAATATACCCAAATGATGCAATATGTGTATGAGCTCATTCAGAATGCATATGTAGAAAATGTTGACCCCCAGAAACTTTACCAGGGCGCCATTGAGGGTATGTTTAAGTCGCTGAATGACCCTTATTCAATGTATCTTCCTCCGGAAGAACTGTCCGACCTTAATGAAAATATCGTGCAGGGTGAATACGGCGGCGTTGGTTTATATATTTCGAAACGGAACGGCATGCAGGATAATGGCGAACCCTGGTTTGTCGAGGTTGCTTCGCCCATAGAAGATTCCCCCGGCTGGAAAGCAGGCATAAAACCCGGCGACCTGATTGTCGAAGTTGAAGGCAAGCCTACCGATAAGATGAGTCTTGACGATACCGTTGCCCTGCTGAAAGGGCCGCCCAATACAAAGGTCACCATCAAGATTCGGCGTGGTAAGACAATGGAATTCCCTGTTTCAATAACAAGGGCAATTGTTGAAGTGCCTACCGTTAAGTATGGCCTTATCGGCACAGCGGGAAATTCGCCGATTGGCTACCTGCATCTTCTCAGTTTCAGCTCTCATTCGCTGCTTCGCTGCCAGGAAGCAATAGATTCCTTTAAAAGAGCCGGGTATACCGGCCTTATTCTTGACCTTCGGGGAAACTATGGCGGCCTTTTGAATGCTTCTGTTGATATAGCAGGCCTTTTCCTTTCGGGCGACACCGTAGTAACGGTAAAAAGCCGCAATTTTAAAGATGAAAAGCATAAGGCAGGCACAAATCCCATCGTGCCCCAGAATATTCCGATAGTTGTTCTTATTGATGAAAGCTCCGCATCGGCCTCCGAGATTCTTGCAGGCGCCCTGAAGGACAGAAAGCGGGCATATCTTGTCGGCACGCGGAGTTACGGAAAAGGTTCCGTGCAACAGGTTTGGGAAAGCCCCAGTATTGATGAAGGCTACAGAATAACGGTAGCCCGCTACTACACGCCAAGCGATGTAAATATTGATAAGATAGGGATTCCCCCCGATATGGAGGTCAAATTCCCCGAGTTTACCGAGGCCGATGAAGCATCTCTGCAAAAATTGATGACCGATAAAAAGCTCTCGGCCTTTGCCGAAGCAAACCCAAAGGCTGGTGCAAAGCAAATTGAAGATGCCGCTGCCGCTCTGATAAAAGACTATCCTATGAATATAAGCCTTATGCGCCGTCTTTTACGCGATGAAGTGAACCGCACCGAAATTGCCCCCATCTATGACATGGATTACGATGTGCAATTGCAGGCTGCCGTGAAAATTCTGCAAGACGGTTCTTATAATCACTTGCTGCAAAATGCAAAAACATTAAAACAATTGCAAGATGAAGCAGTTCTTGTTCCCAGACAAGCCGGACAATGAGGGCCTTATCCGTTTAGGCGGAAAGGACTATCATTATCTTGTCGATGTCCTGCGCCTAAGCCCCGGCGAAAGGTTCCCTGCTGTGCTGCCAAGCGGCGAAGAGGTGCTGGCAGAGGTAGTTTCAACGGAGAAGGGAGAGATAGTCTGCGATTGTGGTGGTCTCGACAAGCTCGACCACCGCCTGTCCCCCCGGTGGTCGAGCTTGTCGAGACCACTTCCGCTGCCCGAAGCCTTCCCCCAGCTCTACCTCCTGCAGGCCCTGCCACAGGGGCAGAAGATGGATTTGATTGTGCGGCAGGCGGCGGAATGTGGGGCTTCGGGGATTATTCCCCTGCTTACAAGCCGTTCAAGCAAGATGCCGGGAAGCGCCAAGGTGGAACGCTGGGAACGGATTATCCGTGAGGCAAGGCAGCAATCCGGTTCAGACATTGCAACCAAGCTTTTTGCCCCCTGTTCTATCGAAGAAGCTATAAAACTATGCCACGAACGAAGCGACTCAATTTCAATTATTTTTCACCCACTTGCACAAAAGTATATAATAGACTATACTATTAGTATGACCAATAGCATTAACATTGCTATTGGCCCGGAAAGCGGCTGGACAGAAGCTGAATTTGATGTATTTTGTCAGGCAGGCTTTAACCCCTGCCTCCTGGGGCATACTATTTTACGAACAGAAACCGCGGCTCTTTTTGCCCAGGCAACAGTGTTATCAGTATGGAAGAAGATACAATAGAAAGAATCAGACTACTTAAAATTCCGCTGGATATTGTAACGCAGGAACAACTTCCCTGGACAATCTTGAGACTCCTGCAAACAAAGGCCGGTGGGAATATCGTTCTGCTTTCATTGTGGGATCTTCTAAAAGCCCGCCGCAATGCTGAATACCGTAAATTTGTTCAGGAGGCCTCGCTTGTTCTGCCTATTTCGAAAAGCCTTGTTTCCGGGGCAAAATTCCTTACCGGAAAAACACCGGCGCGCTATATGCCCTTCAATTTTGTGGTAAGCCTGCTTTCTATTCTGGAAAAAAGTGAATATTCCCTGTATCTTTTGGGTGGAAGCCAAAAAGTTCTGGAAAAAACCGAAAAAAATATCCGCCAAACCTTTCCCCGGATACGAATTGTTGGCCGGCATCGGGGAAGAATCAAGAAAATTCAGGAAGCCTCACTGATAGAAGCTATTCATAAGGCTGCTGCAAGCATTCTTCTTGTTGCAAAAGGTGTTCGGGGTGGCGAAAAGTGGATAGTTCGCCACGAAGGCCGTCTGAATAAGGGCTTCAGGCTCTGGTGCAGCGACCTTTTCGAGGTTTTTGCCGACAAAAAACGCCGGCCAAACCAGGGTATTTTTGATAGCGGCCTTGAATGCCTTACTTACATCGCTAAAAATCCTTTAAAGATTCTCAGGTTTTTCCCCTATATGTATTACAAAATTTTATTATTAATTTACAAAATTTTTGCCAAGCAGTTTGAAAAAAATGCTGCACAGAGCTAAAAGGTCTTGACATTTTTTGAAAAATTGTCTATAATAGTTGTATGAGGAGAAATTATGTTACAATTTAAAGATTACATTGCCGACTGGGATGATTTTCCCTATCAAAATTTTATCGACTGGCTGAAAGACCAGGATGAAAAATGGGGAAAGGGAAACGCCATCTACTACCGTTCCGGTAAGCAGAAGGACTTTACTATTTGGACACATCGCCGGTTTGTCGAGGAATGTCGCCGGATTTCCCGGGGCATATTGGCCAAGGGCTTCAAAAAAGGTGACCGTATTGTTCTTTGGTGCGAAAACAGGCCTGAATGGATGGCCTGCTGGATGGGTATTATCATTTCAGGCTGCATTGTAGTCCCTGTCGATTATACCATTACCGAGGATGAATGTGCCAATATCTTCAAAATTACCGAGGCAAGGGGCTTTTTCCATTCGGGACACAAGAATAATTTTGCCAAAAGCCTTCCCGAACGGGGCATCAATGTCGACTTCTCCTGTCCCATCAGCATTGAAACAAGCGAAGGGAGCCGGGGAAGCGGCGCCTACCTTGCATTTGGCGAAAACGATACTACCCAGGAATTACTTAAATCGGAAGATATTGCCCCCACTGACCCTGCTTCGATAGTCTTTACCTCGGGGACAACCGGTTTTGCCAAGGGGGTTATGCTTTCGCACAAGGGTATTATTTCCAATGTCGATGCAGCAGGCCATTCGCTGCGGCCCGATGAGCATGATATTTTTATCAGTGTTCTGCCGCTTCACCACACCTACCCTACTACCTGTTCCTTCCTGGCCCCTCTTTCCTTTGGCGGCGCTACCATTATTGTCGAAAAACTGGTTGGCAAGGTTGTTATTGATGATATTCACGATGCGAAGGGGACATTCCTTATTGCCGTGCCCCTTCTTTACGATAAATTCAAGGCAGCAATTGGTGCAGGCTATAGCAATTTGCCCTCGCCGGTGCGCCGTGTGTTAAATATTTTCCGTAATATTGCTTTGGACGAGGCAAAACAGGGTAATCCTGACTGGGGAGTAAACTTCTTCAAGTTCTTCCGCCGAAAGGCACGCCTTGAAACCGTCCGTATGATGGTCGCAGGCGGCGGCGCCCTGAACCCGGCAACAGCCGATTTCTTCGATTCCTTTGGTTTTAACATGGTCCAGGGTTACGGTATGAGTGAAAACAGCCCCTTAATTAGCGTTTCCACCCCCTGGCACCGCCGCAACGAGTCGGTAGGCCTCCCGGTAAACCATACCGAGGCAAAAATTACCGATGCAAACGAAGACGGTGTTGGTGAAATTACCATAAAAAGCCCCTCGATTATGCTTGGCTACTACAAACAACCCGAGGCTACTGCCGAAGTAATTGATAGCGAAGGCTGGCTTCACACAGGCGACCTTGGTTTTATTGACGACGATGGCTTTATTCACATAAACGGCCGTGCAAAAAACCTTATCGTAAGCGCCGGCGGCAAAAATATCTACCCCGAAGAAATTGAAAGCCACTTTGCAGAATCGAAGCTGATTGCCGAAATTCTGGTTCTGGGAAGAAAGTCCAGCGAATCGGGTGAACAGATATTTGCTGTTATCGTGCCAAACTATGAGTATCTTGAAGAAGCCTACAAGGGCAGAGAACACGACGACGCCTTTATTCGCGACCTTGTAAAGAAGGAAATAGAAGATGTAAACCGCCACCTGCCCAGCTACAAAAAGATTTCCGACTTTACCATCCGCAAAGAGCCCTTCGAAAAGAACGCCCAACAAAAGATACGCCGCTTCATGTATAACAACTACACGATTGGGGCATAAGCGCTAAGCACACCAACCATGCGAACGGGTTTCGACCCTTCGACAGGCTCAGGGACCGCAAGCTCAACCCCCGGTGGTCGAGCTTGTCGAGACCACAATCGCATGGTTGAAAGGACTTTATGCGGAGACAAAAAGTTTCTCATGAGTGCCTGTTCGATGAAAAACTACTATTTTTTTCTGTCTGTTAATTTTATAGATAAGCAACCAATCGTCTTCAATATGACATTCTGTGTATCCAGCCCATTCTTCATGTAGTTGATGTTCTTTATAACCTTCCGGCAGTGGTTCTCCGGTCATAATAAGCTGTATCACATCAGCAAGCTCCTTCATATCATAAGAAGATTGCTTTAAAGCCTTTTTATCTCGCTTGAAAGACTTGGAATAATCTGGCTGTAACATTATTCATCATCCTCATCAAGAGATGCCCAGAATTCTTCAAAAGAATTAAATGTATGGCTGGGTATCTCCCCTCGTTCCATAGCTTCGCCTTCTTTAAAAGAGGCTATGGTTTCAGCATTGGGAATATTGTAGTATTTGCAGAGCAGGCAATCATTGTCGTCTTCCAGCTCATCATTTACCTCAATATGATTGGCCTTTTCAAGAGCAATAAGCCGCTGGTTTATTACAAGTAATACCTTCAAAAGATATTCATTACTTACTTTCCTTTGTGTCTGTGCAGCCATAATCTCCTCCTTTTCTTACTATAACAAATTTTCCGACATTATTCAATACCCCGCTGCTGGGTGGGGGCACACCGCCGAACAAAACCATTATACTAGAAAAAAACACTAAAAACTATTGACAATATTTGCAACTTATGCTATGATAATGCAAATCGTTATAAATGAAGGAGAATGATTATGAAAAACTTATCCAGACTAATTGTCTTATTTACAGGGTTAGTTATCCTAATGTCGACGACATTATTCGTCAGTTGCTCAACAATGCCGGTTGTACCGCTAGCAAGTAATCAAGTAAATTATACGATACTTGGTCCGGTTACAGGAGGTCCTTGGGATGACCAAGTAGAGGCACTGAAAGTTGCAAAAGAAGCATATCCTGATGCAGATGCAGTAATTGCAATTACCGCCAAAGCGGATAATGACTTTATTCCAAAAAAGATTACCGTTGGATACTATGCAATTAAATTTAATCAACAAGTAGAATCAATTCCTGAAAAAAAGGGATTTTTGGGTACTTAAAGGCAAAGGTGCCTTGAAATCATAAAAAACAACCACGAATAACACGAATCGGCTTCGCCGACACGAATATTCTATGATAAGTAAGTAAAAATTCATGTGGCCGAAGGCCATTCGTGTTATTCATGGTTACACTATAAAGTTAAATGATTTTGCCCTGTTCTTCTTCGTATGGGGCTTGACAGTTTTCTCGATTTTTGCTATATTATAGGTTATAATCCTCCACGGCACCCGGAGAGGGAGAGTCGTGTGAAATATTGAAGGGGGAGACTATGGCAGTAGTCACCATGAAGAACCTGTTGGAAGCGGGGGTGCATTTCGGCCACCAGGTTAGGCGTTGGGATCCGCGTATGAAGCGGTTTATCTTCGCAGAAAGAAACGGCATCCACATCATCGACCTGCAAAAAACAACGCAGGCTATACGCGACGCGTATGACGCAGTCCGCAAAACGGTGATAGCAGGAAAATCGGTGCTCTTTGTAGGCACCAAAAAGCAGGCGCAGCAGGCCATGCAGAAAGAGGCCGAACGCTGCGGCATGTTCTATGTGAACAATCGCTGGCTTGGCGGTATGCTCACCAATTTCTCGACCATCAAAAAGTCGCTGCTTCGCCTGAAGAAGCTCGAAAAGATGGAAGTCGACGGCACTTTCGAGAATCTTACCAAAAAAGAAATTGCCCAGCTTAGCAAGGAGCGGGCCAAGCTCGAGAAAAACCTCGGTGGTATCAAAGAGATGAAGGAACTTCCCGGCATCATCTTTATTATTGATACCCGGATGGAACAGATTGCGGTCGCCGAAGCGCAGCGGATGCACATTCCGATTGCTGCTGTTGTCGATACAAACTGTAACCCCGACGGCATCGATTATCCGATTCCCGGAAATGACGACGCAATTCGTTCAATTACTCTCTTTACCAGCATTATAGCCAATGCCGTTGTCGAAGCAGATAACGAAACCGGCCTTAAGATTATTGAATCGCTCGAAGACGAAGAAGGCGACTTCGAAAACATCATGACAGATGCATCTATAAAGGAAGAAGATAAAGAGATTGATATTGAATCTTACACCGGCGAAGGCGAAGCAAAGACAGAAGAACCGGCAGCAGCAGAAGAAGATGATTTACCTGTTGATGTAGAAAAATTTGAGGAGTAATACTATGGCAGATATTAAAGCGAGTGATGTAAAAGCACTGCGCGAGAAAACCGGCGCAGGAATGATGGAGTGCAAAAACGCTCTGGTAGAGACAAACGGCGATTTTGCAGCAGCAGAAAAGCTTTTGAAGGAAAAAGGCCTTGCCGCTTTGGAAAAAAGGGCAGGCCGTGCAACAAACGAAGGCAAGATCTTTGTAAAGAAAGATGGCGATGGCGGCCCCGGTTCCAATGCCGTGTTGGTTGAGATGGCCTCGGAAACAGACTTTGTTGCCCGCAATCCTGAGTTTATTGCCCTTGGCCAAATGATTGTCGATGAAGCACTGGCAAAGAAGCATGAGGAGCCCACAGCGGCATTGCATGATAAGGTTGCCGAACTTGCAACAAAGATTCGCGAAAACATGAGTCTGAAGCGCTTAAAGGCGGTCCATGCCGGCTCTAACGAGATACTTTCCACCTATATTCATGGCGATGGAGCAATTGGTGTAGTGGTAAAGATGTCGGCCGACAAGGCTGAAGCCCTTGCAAATGAAGAAGTAAAAGCGCTGTGCTTTAGTCTGGCACTGCATGTGGCGGCCTTTAACCCCATGTATCTTGACCGGGGCAAGGTTGACGCAGGCTGGCTGGCCGAACAGGAAGATATTTTCCGCAAGCAGATGGAACAGGATGAATCAATGCAAGGCAAACCGGCCAATGTTGTTGATAATATCCTTAAGGGAAAGGTCAACAAGTACCTGAAAGATATCTGCATGATGGACCAGGGCTATGTAAAAGACGAAAAACAGACCGTAACACAGGTGCTCGCAGAAACCGGCAAAAAGGTTGGCGCTACACTGGCCGTTACGGAGTATGTGTATTTCAGGGTCGGGGAATAAAAATATCAGGGGGGCGTAAAACGCCCCGTAGGGGCAGGGCATGCCCTGCCCCTACCCTAGACAGGGAGACATTATATGCATGAAATAATTACGAAATCTGTAGACCGGATGAAGAAGACCGTTACAAACCTGCATTCAGAGTTTGATGCGATACGGACAGGCAGGGCTTCGGCGGCTTTGTTTGACAAAATCCGGGTGGATTATTATGGGAATAAAACGCCTTTAAACCAGGTTGCCAATATTTCTATCCCCGAGGCACGCCTTATTGTTATTCAACCCTGGGAAAAGAACCTGATTGGCGAAATTGAAAAGGCTATTCTCGGTTCCGAACTGGGTTTAAACCCTTCCAATGACGGCAAGGTTATCCGCATTAACATTCCGCCTTTGACAGAAGACCGGCGCAAGGAGCTGGTGAAGCTGGCAAAAGGACAGGCAGAACAGAGCCGGGTCGCCGTGCGCAACATCCGAAGGGACGGCAATGAAGAACTGAAAAAAATGCTAAAAGACAAGGGCCTTACCGAAGATGAAGAGAAGCAGGCCGGTGAAGATTTACAAAAAGAAACAGACAATTACATAAAAGAAATCGATAAGGTTTTAGCGGATAAAGAAAAAGAAATAATGGAAATTTAGTTCAAGTTGCAAGTAGCAGGTAGCAGGTAGAAAGTGAGTAAGGATAGTAATTCAGCCTTGCCCGTTCATGTAGGAATTATTATGGATGGGAATGGGCGTTGGGCCAGAGAAAGAGGTCTTCCACGGACAAAAGGCCATTACGAGGGGCTTACTACGGCTAAAAATATTGTCCGTGCTGCTTCGGATGCCGGTATTCAATATGTTACTCTTTATGTTTTTTCTACAGAAAACTGGAAACGAACTGCCGATGAGGTTGGTTTTATTATGGGCCTGGTGAAGCAGTTTTTGCGAAACGAAATGGACTTTTATCGTGAGAATAAAATTCGTGTCCGCTACACCGGCGACCAGGCAGGCCTTTCCCCGGAAATTTGGAAAGAGGTAGATGATGTAATGCAGGCGACAAAGGATTTCCCCGGATTGCAGGTCGTGTTGGCCCTGAACTATGGGGGGCGTGATGAAATTTGCCGCGCAATGCGGCAAATTTGTAGGGACCGGGCGAGCCCTGTCCCTACGACAGGCGGCGGCACGCCGCCTGTCATCACCATTGATGACATCTCTGCTGCAATGGACAATCCTGATATCCCCGACCCCGACCTCATTATCCGCACTGCTGGGGAATTCCGCACGAGCAATTTTCTTCTATGGGAAGCGGCTTATGCAGAATACTATATCTCTGACAAATTTTGGCCCGACTTTAATCCGGAAGATTTTTCCCAAGCCTTGCATTGGTATCAGCATCGGGACAGGCGTTTTGGGGCAATAGGAGCTGCTGCATGAAGAAAAAAACAATCGAAAGACTGTTAATTTTCTTTATCGGTGTTCCCCTGGTTGTTTTTTTGGTAATCGGCCTTCCCCAATTGAATCATCTTGCGGTAAACATTGTCGTTGTTTTCTTTACCTGCATCGGTGGTATTGAATTTGCCGGCATGCTTCAGAAAAAAGGCTTTGAAATAAATAAAATAGAAGCAGGCATCCTTGGCATTATAGGCCCGGTAACGCAACTACTGAATGTAAGCTTTGGTTTAAATGAAGGGGCATTTGTCTTTGCCCTGATAACAGGTGCAAGTTGGGCGCTATTCAGAGGTATCTTCCCCGGAAAAGATAAAGAGAAGCCCTTTGCAGGCTCTATACACCGGACTGTTGCCGGTTTTGCCGTTATTATCTATCCCGGTTTTTTCCTGTGCTGGTTGATTAGCCTCTGTCTTTTAAGAAATTCTTCCTTTGTTATATTGTGTTTTCTCTTGATGGTCTTTGGAAATGATTCCTTTGCCTGGTTCTTTGGCATGCTTTTGGGACAGGGAAACCGTGGCATTGTGCCGGTAAGCCCCAACAAAAGCCTTGCCGGTTTTATCGGCGGAACATTGGTCTCTACGGTAATAGGTTATGTCGCAGCGGTTTTTCTTCCCAATGTTTTTCGTGCAGCCTATTTACCGGCGGCACTTTCGGGTATCATCATTGGTTTAAGCACGGCCATTGCGGCTTCGCTTGGCGACCTTGCAGAATCGGCAATAAAACGAAGTGCCGGGGTAAAAGATTCCGGAGCATTTTTCCCGGGCCGTGGCGGTGTGCTCGATTCGCTTGATTCAATCGCCTTTGCCGCACCGGTTTTTTATATATTGTATAGGACGCTATTTTGAGACGGTTGGCAATTCTGGGGGCGACAGGGTCTATTGGGCGGAGTGCTGTCGATGTAGTTGGAAAAATAGCTCACGAAGGTTCGCCAAGCGAACCAAGGGCGCAAAGGCGCGGAGAGGGGGGATTTGAGGTTGTTCTTCTCACTGCGCATTCAAGAAGACAAGAGTTAGAAGAAATCGCTTCTGAGTTTCCGGGTGCTGCTTTGGCTACTGATAATATCGTGCAGGCTATTAAAGATGCTCATCCTGATATTGTGTTGAATGGGATTGCGGGGGCGGCGGGGTTGGAGCCTTCCATTGCGGCTTTGCAAGTTGGGGCGGATTTGGCTTTGGCCAATAAGGAAACTATTGTTATGGCCGGGCCGATGGTGCTGCGTTTGGCGGCAGAGAAGGGGCTTCAGGTGTTGCCGGTTGATTCGGAGCATTCGGCGGTGTGGACTTTACTTAATGAAGTAGGAAGGAGGAAGGAGGAAGTAGGAAGTGGTTTTAGTGAAATTATTCTTACTGCATCCGGTGGGCCGTTCAGGACATATAGTAAGGAAGAATTAAATAATGTTACTGTGGAAGATGCGTTGAAGCATCCTACTTGGAAGATGGGGGCTAAGATTACTGTTGATTCGGCTACTATGGCTAATAAGGGGCTTGAGGTTATCGAGGCGGCGAGGCTGTTTGGAGCGGAACCTTCACAAATCAGAGTCGTGATTCACCCTCAGAGTATTGTTCACTCAATGATACGAGTGCCTGATGGTTCTCTAAGAGCCGATATGTCGAAGCCCGATATGAAGCTCCCGATTTATAGAGCATTAATAGCCCATAAAGAGATGCAGGGACAGAATGAAAAATTGGAACTCTGCGCCTCCGCGGCTCCGCGTGAGATTTATTTGGATTTCAAATCACCGCTCAACCTGACTTTTGAGCCACCTGATTTTGAGAAATTTCCGATGCTGGCCCTTGCCTACAAGGCCTTGGAAAAAGGCGGGCTTTATCCTGTTGTGTATAATGCGGCAAATGAAGCGGCGGTGGGATTATTTTTAGAGAAAAAGATTTCTTTCCTTGAAATTTCAAAGAAAGTAGAGTATATTATAGATATGGACTGGACTTGTTCACAAGATTTATCGGATTTATCGGCATTGCCTGTCATTTTGGCTGCCGACAAGAAGGCACGGAGTTTAGTATGATTGTTGTTGAAACTATTTTTAAGATATTATTGGGTCTCATCGGTTTAAGTATAGTAGTATTTGTGCATGAGTTGGGGCATTTTTTGGCGGCACGGGCGGTAGGCATTCATGTTGAGGCTTTTTGTTTGGGCTGGGGGAAGACTATTTGGCACAAGATGCATAAGGGTGTTGACTACCGTATTGCCCTTTTTCCTATTGGCGGCTACTGTAAAATGCAGGGGGAAAATGAATTTAAAGAGGCCTATGAAAATAATGCAAAGCAGATAGAGCCGGTAAAGGGTTCTTACTATGGCACAAATCCCTGGCGGCGAATCATTGTGTCTGTTGCCGGGCCTCTATTCAATTTACTTTTTGCAGCGCTTGTTTTTTCGATTGTCTTTGGCATTGGTTTTGAGCATACTGTTTTACCTAATCGTATTGTTCTTGCTACAGACATTAACCCCGCAGCACAATCCCCTGCTGCAAGTGCCGGTCTTGAATCCGGGGACAGAATTACAGCGATTAATGGTAAGGCTACGCCAACTTTTCAGGATATTCAGGAAGCCTTTGTTCTTTACGCCGACAGGCCCTTTGATTTAAGGGTAGACCGTAATGGCAGCAGCATGCAATTTGCTGTTACCCCCTACCTGAATAAAGAAACGGGAAGTGGTTTAATTGGTGTCTATAACTGGGAAGACCCGGTCATTGGGAATGTAGCAGCGGGAAGTGCAGCAGCAGAAGCAGGCCTTAAAGCAGGTGACACCATTCTGACAGCGAATGGCATTGCTATTCCCTACACGGCTGCTTTAAATAAGGTTTTCGAGGAGAAGCCGGTAACACTAAACCTGACTGTGCAGCGAAATGGTGAAACACTTGCAATGAGCTTTCCCTTTAGTGTTGAACACATAGATTTTTCCTGGCAGCCGCACCGGGAACGAACACCGCATTACGGCTTCTTTGGTTCAATAGGCCAGGGTTTTCAGTATTGCTGGTGGGTAATTACCGTTTCGGTGCGTTCTTTTGGCACCTTGTTTAAAGGTATCGATTTAACAAAAGCAGTTGCAGGACCTGTGCGCATTACCTACATGATGGGCGATGCAGCAACAAGCATTTTCAGCCTGGGTTTAAGCACCGGCATTATTTTCCTCTTACAAATACTGGCCATTATTTCGATAGCATTGGGTGCAACAAACCTGCTTCCCCTGCCTATTCTTGATGGCGGCTCGGTGGTGCTTTTTTTTGTAGAGGGCATTGTTCGAAAGCCTTTAAACCCAAAATTCATTTATGGTTTTCAAACAGTCGGCGCTATTTTAATTTTGGGCATTATGGCCTTTGCCCTATTTGGTGATATTATGTTCTTTGTAAGGGGATAATCGATAATGAAAAAACTGTTCGCAGCATTTGTTTGTTTTATTCTACTCACTTGTTGTGCATACACACAAACACAACCGGCGAGCAGGCACCAGGGTGCAGTAAATGCAATAGCCTACACCAAGGACAGCAGAAGTGGTAAAGAACTGGCCATTAGTGCTGGTGATGATGGTTTTGTGGTCATCTGGAATACACAAACGCAGAGCGCTGAATCCCGTTTTCAGGTGAGCAATGGGCATATTTCTGCAATAGTAGTTCGGCCGGGTAGCGCTGAATTTGCCATTATCGAAAATATCAGTGTAGGAAATTATTCTGTTTCTGCATGGAATTACAACAATGGGCGGGGCCTTTGGCGAAAAAACTATACCGTTCAGCCTCAATTTATTCAATATAGTGCACGGGGGAGCATGCTGATTGTTTCGCTTAATGCAAAAAGCGCTCTCTATTTTTTGAGTCCGCAAAACGGTGGAGAAATAAGGCGAAGTATTCCAAACAATTTAAGCGGACCGGCGCTCCTTGCTTCTACCAGTAATTCCGAGAATGCACTGCTTTTATACTCAGGCGGAAATGTCCGTAGTGAAATTGTCTTATGGGATTGGCGTGAAAACAAGGAAACATATCGTTATTCTTTTAATTTTTGCCTCTCCTCCCCTGCCCTGCTGAATTTTAATTCAATTCTTGCAGGTTGGCAAAATGATTCTTTTCTGATTATTAATGCAGTAACAGGCACTATTATTAATAAAAGCCAGGGAATTCCGGCAGGTTTTATTGCACAGGGGCCTCTGCCGGGAGGAGAGTCTGCTGAAATCAAGTTTTATATTGTAAGCCCTTCAGGCGGTGTTTTGTATCGACTTTCAAATGCCGGCCTTTTTCCGGAGAATATTATCTATAAACCGCAGGGTGTTAGTATTACTACCATAAAATCAATAGGTGATAATTATCAATTACTTGCAATGGGTGGCGACGATGGCAAACTCTATGTGTTTAATAATATGTTAGCAAGTCAGCAAGCGCTCTCAGAATACTCTACTGCCAATCAATTAAAAGTAACTGATGCAAAGTCTTCACTATCGCTACTTGCCTGGGTTACCGGAGATAACACCGCAGGTATTATTCCTTTAGATCCTAATCAGATACAACAGGGAGATATATTCAGTGCAATTCCCCTCGCCGGTCAGAATAGAGTAAGTGTTGCAAAAGATGCAAGCCCCGATACGCCATACAGTGGGTCTTTCCTTTTCTGGCCCGATACCAATACCAGCGGGCAAAGCAATAGCGTCTTGTCTACAAGCAGCCCGCCGCTTCTTATGGATGTAAACCTCTGGCTTTCCCAAATTGAGAGCGCACGATACTATCAGACTGAAGTTGCCGCTCAAAAATCTATTGAGGGCCTAAGGCTTCAGCAAAGTATTGTAGTAAGTAATCATATTGATAACAAGCTGCTCTTTCTGGATGCAGTCGGTAATATATCAATTTATGATAATACTACAGATGCTGTTATATACTCAACTCCGGTGCTTGGCGCTCTTGATGCAGTTTTTCTGGATACCAGTCATATACTTATTGGAAGAAGTTCTTTGCAATCGCACACAAATACTGGTATGTCACCATTACTGCAGATTAATTTTAACACCGGCGAAACAGTGTCTATTAATTATAACACAGCGGTTGTTGCCCGTCTCTTGCTTGGTAAATCGAATAATCTTTACCTTGGCCTTATTGATGTAGTAAATGGAAAAAGCAGAACCAGATTGATGCGTGCTGCAAACAATGAAATTGCCAATGCACAACAGATTGATGTAGTAAACGGTGAAGACAGCACATTCAGCATTGCAGAAGCAAACAATGGCATTGCAGCTTCGAACCTTGGCGGCAGTGCAAAGATTTACAGTGGAAGCAGCTACCGTAATGTAGACCGGAGTTATGGTAACCCCCTGCGCCTCTGTGATGGCGGCACTTACTTTATCATGGTTGACGAAACAGGCTCCCTCTGCTGGTATAATGCCCAAAGCGGCCGGATTGTAGCCCTTCTTCGTATCTACAAAGATTTCTGGTCCCTCGAACGCGCCGGAAGCAAAACTATTTCCGGCACCATGATGCAGTTGCCTTAAAACTACTTGCACATTTTTGCTTTTTTTGTTATACTTCTTTTGTTATGAATAAAGATGATATAAATCAATACACACTTCTTGGTGATGAGGCGGCGGCTTTGGGGGCTATTCATGCGGGTTTGAGCGCTGCTTATGGGTATCCGGGGACGCCTTCCACGGAGATAATGGAATATTTGCAGGACTATGCGGCAAAAGAAAGCGACAACAAAATAATTGCAGCCTGGTGCAGCAACGAAAAGACTGCAATGGAAAGTGCTCTGGGAATGAGTTTTGCCGGCAAACGGTCATTGGTAACAATGAAGCATGTGGGCCTTAATGTAGCGG
>JAISIL010000208.1 GCA_031262035.1 Spirochaetaceae bacterium
GGAGCAGGAAGGTTTACAGGACTATGAAGACCTCCAAGGTTATTTCACAAATCGTGTTAATGCAATTATAAAAAAGAATGGTAAGAAGGCTATTTGTTGGAATGATTCACTTGTAGCGAATAATCTTGATACAGATATACAAATCCAGTATTGGACAGTACAGCATGCAGAACAGTTTAAGGCTTTTGCAGAAAGAGGTGGGGAATTTATCATCTCCGATATGTTTCATCTGTATTTTGATTATCCTTATGCAATGACTTCTCTTGAAAAAGTTTTTAAGTATAAGCAAAAACCGCATATCAAAAATGTTGATTTTTCGAAATATCCCGGTTTTCTCGGCCTTGAATGCTGTAGATGGAACGAGAAGGAATTATCGAATGAACAATTAGAAGAGATGATTTTCCCGCGCCTTAATGCCTTGTTTAGTGCAGAAACTCATTACAGGATATTTGAAGAACAGCTAGAGAAAACTTACGGAGAAGCTGCTAGGCGAGGCCTTAGTTATAAGCCGCTTCTGCAATGCAACCCAAAAGGAAAAGCCCGGCGTGAAGAAGTTTTTGCACACATGGCAGCCATGAATAGCGATGTGGATATGAGCACGGTAAAGAGTTCTGGTAATGGCGTTGCGGAGAACAAAGATTTCAGAAAAGGCTTTATAAAATACTTTTTCAAGGCAAGTGATATGCCGTTTATGTTGAAGCTAATAAAAGGTTATAGGTAAGGAGACAATAACATGCAAAAGACACTATTTAACGAAGGTTGGAGCGTCCGGCCAAAGACAACGGTGATGGCAGGTTTCGGTGGAGAATTGCCGCGGGGAGAAGCAGTAACACTTCCTCACGACATAATGATAGGGCAAAAACGCTCTGCGGAAAATTCACGGGATAAAGGCTATTTTCCCAATGGCTCATACGAGTATGTAAAAACATTCATGCTGGAAGATGTGGTTTCGACAAGTTCAACCACCGTGGACCTTCCGGTGGTTGAGCCTGTCGAAACCACCATCCCTGCAAAGATGGTCTTCGAATTTGAAGGCGTATACCGTAACGCCCGTGTATTCATCAATGATGAATATGCCGGACAGCATCCTTATGGTTACAGTAACTTTTACATTGAAGCCACCAATTTTTTGCAGCCAGGTGAAAACAGTATCCGCGTAACCTGCGACGCCACCGATGACAGCCGCTGGTATTCAGGCCAGGGCATCTACCGCAATGTATGGCTATGGACAGGCAGTGATATTCGTTTTGCAATAAATGGTGTGAAGGTAACCACAGAATCAATTAACGACGATGGGAGTGCGGTTATCACTATCGAAAACATAATCGAATCAGATAGCCCAAAAAAGCAAACAGCATACATCATCAGCAAAATCGATAATAAAGAAGAGCGCACAGCGGCAACACTCTACCAAGGCCAAACCATCGTGCGTCAGAGAATCGTTATGGAAAATGCCAAACTCTGGGACTGCGAAAATCCATATCTATATACGCTAAACTCTGTAATTGAAAGTTCGCGTGGTTCGCGTGGTTCGCGGTTAATTAATTTTGGTATACGCACATTACAGGTAGACGCCAAACACGGCCTTCGCCTAAACGGCCACACTGTAAAACTCCGAGGCGCCTGCATCCACCACGACAACGGCATTATCGGCAGTGTAACATTCGAAGCCGCCGAATACCGCCGTGCAACCAAACTGAAAGAAGCAGGCTTCAACGCAATCCGCTCCACCCATCACCCAATGAGCAAGGCGATGCTTAATGTCTGCGACAGACTCGGTATACTCGTTATGGACGAAGCTTTTGACATGTGGACACTGAATAAGACGCAGGACGATTACGCACAGTACTTTCCCGAATGGTGGGAACGCGATATAAGGGCGATGGTCGAAAAAGACTACAACCACCCTTGTGTGGTAATGTATTCCATTGGCAATGAGATACCCGACACAGGCCTCCCGAACAGCATTCAGTGGGGACGGAAACTTGCAGAAAAGATTCGCGGCCTTGACAGCACACGCTTTGTCTGCAATTCAGTTAATCTGATGTTTTCCGCAATGGGTGTTCTGATGAAGCATAGAGCAGAGATAGAAAAGCAAATTTCAGCACAAGCAGCCGAAAAATCGGCGCACAACAAGGACGCAAATATCAATACAGCAATGGCCGACAGCGGCGAACGAATGAAGGCATTTGTCAATTCAGATATTGTTTCAAAAATCACTGAAGAAAGTTTTGCCTGTGTTGATATTGCCGGTTTCAATTATGCCGACAACCGCTATATCGATGATGGCACACGTTATCCGAACCGGGTCATCGTCGGCAGCGAAACCTTCACCCGCGACATTGCAACGAACTGGGAACTGGTAAAAAAACTCCCCTATGTTATTGGCGATTTCACCTGGACAGGCTGGGATTATCTTGGTGAAGCCGGTATTGGTAAAATCACCTACGGTGACATGCAGGGTAGCGATATAAACGGCGGCTATCCCTGGCTGGCCGCCTGGTGTGGCGACATCGACATTTGCGGCAACCGAAGACCACAATCGTTTTGGCGAGAAATTGTGTGGGACTTACGCAAGGAGCCTTACATCGCAGTGCTTGATCCAAAGCATTATGGCGAGGCCGCTGTGAAGAGCCCTTGGTCGTGGAGCGATAGTATTAGTTCGTGGACATGGCCCGGCTTTGAAGAAAAGCCTGTACAAATTGAAGTATACAGTGACGCAGATGAAGTGGCTCTACTGCTTAATGGTAAGGAAATCAACAGGAAGCCTCTTCCGAAAACGGGTAACAGAGCTTTTATCGCAGACTTTGATACGATGTATTCACCGGGGAAACTTGAAGCGGTGGCATATACCGATGGAAAAGAGACAGGCCGATATGCGCTACAAACGGCTGGGGAAGTTTCTTTCATTATGTTGCATCAGGAAGATGTGATTTCGACAGGCTCAACCATCATCTATGTTGCCATCTCCCTTGTGGACAAGGATGGTATTGTGAATACCGCCTCTGACAAGGAGATCAGGTTAAGCATAGATGGACCAGCATTGTTGCAAGGTTTCGGGTCGGCGAGGCCTATAACTGAAGAGTCGTTCACCGACAGTATCCACACAACCTTCAACGGCAGGGCCTTGGCGGTACTGCGGCGTACCGGAGAAGGCAGCATTACAATCAAGGCTTCATGCACAGGTCTAGCAGAGGGGGAAATCAGTATTTTGTAAGTATGCTCTATATGGTGCATAGGTTGTCATAAAAAATGACCCATCGCATTTAGCGGTCATATTCTTGCATTTTTTCTTGAAATTTACTATAATCAAAGTATGAAAACAGATTTTTCTTCTATTGCAAATAATTTTAATCTGAATGCCGCTTCGATAAACCCCTTTGGCGAAGGCCACATTCACGAAACCTATCTTGTTGAAACAGGAAAGGGAGAAACATCATCCCCCCCCACCAAAGCGAGTAGAGAAACATCATTCCCCCCCCGCTTGCGGGGGGGGGTAGGGGGGGGGACCCGCTACATTTTGCAGAAAGTGAACACCCATGTCTTTAAACAACCCGAAGCGGTATGCAATAATATTGCCCTGGTAACAGGCTGGTTAAAGAAAAAGTCGATACAGACAATGGAAATCCTCCCGGCAAAAGACGGCAAATCATGGTTTATTGATACAGACGGCGGCTTTTGGCGTGTTTTTACCTTTATTGAAAACAGTTTTTCCATTGAAGAAAATGCCACAATTGACGACTTAAGGGAAGCAGGCAGGGGCTTTGGCTCTTTTCTCAGTGCTTTTTCCGATTTTCCTGCAAGCCGTCTTGCCGAAACAATTCCCGGCTACCACGATACCGTAAAACGCTATGCACACTTCCACGAGACCCTTCAGAAAGACCCATTCGGCAGGGCAGGGGAGGCTAGGGCAGAAACGGACTTTATCCTTCAGCGGGAAGAATACGCAGGTAAGCTAATCCGTGCAAACAAGGCCGGCCAGATTCCCCTGCGTGTAACCCACAACGATACTAAGTTGAACAATATCCTTTTCGACAAGGACACACGAAAGGCCATCGCCGTGGTCGACCTGGACACCGTAATGCCCGGCCTTGCCGCCATTGATTTTGGTGATGCAATCCGTTCAGGCTGTGCCACAGCGGCAGAAGACGAAGGCAATCTTGACAAAGTCGGTGTCGACATAGAACGCTACCAGGCCTTTAAGAAAAGCTGGCTTAGTAGTTGCGGCTCAATACTAAACACCTTGGAAAAAGAGACCCTGAAAGACGGCGCCATAATAATCACCCTGGAACAAGGCCTCCGTTTCCTCACCGACTACCTGGAAGGTGATATCTACTACAAAATCAGCCATGAAAAACACAACCTGGACAGGACCAAAAATCAATTAAAACTGGTTGCCGAGATGGAGATGAATTTATAAACCACGAATGATACGAATCGGCTGCGCCGACACGAATAATACATAGTTGTATGAAAAATTCGTGTGGCCGAAGGCAACATCATAAACTTAAGCCTCAGTAGCTGGGTTTGAGGTTGCATTTGTATTTGTTTGAAGTATTCCACTTTCGCGGCCTTCCTGATAAATGGCGGTA
>JAISIL010000210.1 GCA_031262035.1 Spirochaetaceae bacterium
TCGCTACAAGTGAATCATTCCAACAAATAGCCTTCTTACCATTCTTTTTTATAATTGCATTAACACGATTTGTGAAATAACCTTGGAGGTCTTCATAGTCCTGTAAACCTTCCTGCTCCATTCTCTTTCTGCAATCTGGGCAGTCATGCCACTTATTCTTTGGCGCTTCATCTCCACCGATATGAAAACGAAGGCCAGGAAATAAAGCGCATACTTCATTCAGCAATTCTTCAAGAAAAGCAAACATTGAATCCTTGCCTGGACACAATATCACATCATAGATGCCGCCTTTTGTAGCAAGTTCCACAGATTCACCGGTGCAGCTAAACTCAGGGTATGCAACAAGTAATGAACGAGTATGCCCTGGCAATTCGATTTCAGGTATCACTTCGACACCTTTAGTGTCAGCAAAGTCCACAACAGCCTTTAGATCGTTCTGTGTGTAGTATTCAGGGTTTATGGCCTGTAGTTTCGGAAATTGCTTTGATTCAATCCTCCACCCCTGGTCATCGGTAAGGTGCCAGTGGAAAACATTTGCCCCGGCAATAGCCGCCTCATTTATAATCTTCTTTACTTCGTCCACAGCATAAAAATGCCGTGCGCAATCTAAATGAAAACCTCTGTGTGTTATAATCAACCCTTTATTCCTTTCAATTGTTTCTCCTGTATTATAAAACATATACTCATTAATATATCCTTTTTGCTGGAATAGTGTTAGAACAAACTAATAGATAGATTAGCACAAAACAGTAGTTTTCTTTACATAACAAGAACTTCTTAAAATACAAAATTCAATTTAATACTATCATAATACAACTGCAGGTCATGTATTATTTTCTCGCGGCTTGTTTTAAGTTCATCTATTATATTATGCCCTATACTATTCGGCAATAGAACACGAATATTGATATGCATGCCGACTTTGAATATATCACATCGTTTTTCCGGGACAATAATATTCAAATGAGCATCTATGATTGCATTGATATGTTGTTTAATTATTTCATCATCGCTTATGCCACCTGTCAATTCTTTAAATGCCGACACAAGTATTTTGAGGGGCATTTTCAGAGAGATTAAAACAAGGATAAAGGTAATGAAAAAGTCTCCCGTGTAGTGCAGAAATCCTAAAGAGCTTGTTTTATCAACAAAAGACAGCAAAATGACAGCAAGCCCTATTCCCGCCGATTGTAATCCGTCAACAATATTTGATTTTGATTCTGCTGCAAGCATTGTGCTTATATTGTTAATCTTTTTGTTCTGCCACATGTTATAAAACCCAAGGCTAAAACACAAAAATACCATAATGATAGTATATGGCAGCACCGGGGCAATATTCATTTCATTGCCTATACCGTAAGCAAAGTATTGATAAGCAGGTATCGCTGTTGCAATTACAGAAAATACCAGCAAGGACAATACCAAAGCTGACTTTAAAATGGCATATAGCGGTTCCAAAAAATAAAGCCCTTCAGGATAGGCGATGGTTGTTTTCTTGCTTGTCTTTGATATGAGTGTCGCCATAATTGTAGAGAGTAGTGCAATAAACGAAAAGAAACAGTCAAGAAACAGCGCTTGTATACGCGTGGCAGCAAAAACCCAAATTCCGGCTGCGGTAAATATACCGTTAAACACGGTACTTACAACCAGAGACCTGCTCTCAATTTCCTTTTGTGTCATTTATCCTTTTACACCTCGATTTTCCCCAACTCTGCATACAAGCCCTGCATAATCGCCGTTACCTGTGTGGTATCTGATATGCGGCGAATCAGCATCTGCGAAAGCATGTCGCCTAATTTATTGTTTACTACCATTTGCAGTTGGTCTTTTGCCTGGCTCAACATGCCGCCGCTAAACTTATCGAGAATTGCAAAGGCGGCATCGTTTCCCAGCACTTCTGCCATAGTGCTGTCAGGCCCAAAGCCGTATTCTGTTTTACCCTGCACAGTCATCTTCATGGTAAAACTGATATTTGTTGCAGAGTTGCCAATATAAAGTATATGCTCACCTACAGGCTGCACCCATTTATTCTTGCCCAGGTCAAAGCACTTTAAGGCATCTTTTTCGATACGAACCTTCACGATAGTTTCTTTTCCAGCATCCAAATATACCTTGCTGAAACCAACCAGTTCCTTCACCGGCCTCCGAATGTGCGGTTTTGTTTCAGCGCTATAAATCTGCACAACCTCACTTCCTGGGAAATTTCCGGTGTTTTTTACTTTTACCGGTATGTCAATATGGTCAGTGGTTTCGACAAGTTCAACCACCGTCTCTACTGGTGTTATCGCAAAAGTTGTATAACTCAATCCATAACCGAAAGGATATTGCACCGGCATTTTGCGTTTATCATACCAGCGGTAACCGACGAAGATGCCTTCACCGTAATAAGCATCTGTTGCCTCGCCGGGGAAATTTGGGTATGCCGGTGTGTCTTCATATTTTACCGGGAAGGTAACGGGCAGTTTGCCGCCCGGTGTGGCTTTACCGAAAAGCAAATCGGCCGAGGCAACACCGCCCATGCAACCAGGGACCCAAATGCACAATACTGCATCAGCATAATCAATCCATTCACGCATATCAACAGGGGCTGCTATATTAAGAAGCACCACGGTTCTTATGTTCTTCTCTTTTGCTTCTTTGAGTATCATTGGCAATCGTTTCTGGTCTTCTTCTTCAATGTCCATTGATTTGCGGTCAATATTTTCGCCAGATGTAGCGGCTACCGTGTAAATAAGTACATCAACATTGGACATTGTTTCATACACAGCATCTTTATTGAAACGTTTAATAGTTTCATCGTAAGGATTACTGTGCAGGTTTGTTGGTATCTCTGTTGAACCGGTGCCACATTCAAACAAATCTTTGCTTCGTTTACCGTAAAAAGCAACACTAGAGGCTGTTCCACCCCCCACCCAACCTCCCCCAAAGGGGGAGGAGCTTAGTTTTGAAACAGTCTCACTAGTATCCATTTTTAACGGTAACACATCATTGTCATTCTTCAACAAGACCGCGCCATCAACAATTGTGTTGCAGGCAATCTGCAATAGTTCTTCCTGATTATACTGTGCGGGTATACACTCGTGGTCAGCTTTTACTGTAGCAATTAGTTTCTGAATCCTCTCTACATGTTCATCAATAATAGCCATTGAAAGACGGCCATCTTCAAGAGCTCTCTTTATATCAGAAAAATCGCGCGGGCCGGAGAGCACCATATCAAGCCCGGCATCCAGAGCTTTTTCACGCTCGCCCTTTACCGCACCTGAATCACTGATTACCACACCATCAAAACCCCATTCACCACGAAGCCAATCGACAAGAAACTTTTTGTTATACGAAGAAAACACACCATTTACCGCATTGTAGGCAGACATGATCATTTTCGTTTTGGCCTTGAGGACTGCCGACATGAAACCCCTGCTATAAATTTCACGCAATGCGCGTTCAGGTATGTGGTTATCGGTGGTGTCGCGCATTGTTTCTTGATTGTTTGCAATGAAGTGTTTTGCACAAGCAGCAGTGCCTGTAGACTGGAGGCCTTTAATCCATGCTTCTGACATCTCCGCCACCAAATGCGGGTCTTCACCATACATCTCGTAGTTTCTGCCTCCCAGTGGGTCGCGCATGATGTCTACATTGGGGCTAAAGCATACATCAACGCCCGAATTGCGAAGCTCCCAACCGACAGCCTCGCCGATTTTTAAGGCCGTCTCCGGGTTGAATGAGGCGCCAACATTGATACCCGAAGGAAAACTAATAAATTGCCTTCCACCGGGACGAATTTTGCGAAAGCGTTCGACTAAAGCAATACCAGCTTGGTCATCTGCATACTTTTTGGCCAGTTCATCCAGGTCACCGGTGTTGAATTCAAAATAGTCGAAGATTTTCATCTGCAAGCCTTTCGGCATTCCAGGGGCCGTAAGGCATTCATTTATTAATTGCGTGCCGTTCAGACCGGTCAAACCATCAGCCATGCAGAGTGGGAAATTCACCAAAAAGATTAAATTCAGTTTTTCATCTAAAGTCATATTTAGTATTATACACTAAATATTTTTTTCTGGTTAGAACAAAAATCTCTTGCAATTAGCATAAAAGAGTAGTATTAAAAAGCCTTAAACAAATCCTCCCCTGTAAGCTCCGACTGCACCATACCGGAATACTCATTCTTCAAAATACCATAAGTTGTAATCATTGTGAGGTGAATCGCTTTTCGTGTTTTGGTCTCATTCTTGAAAGCAGCAATCTTGTTGCGTAGATTCTCGGAGGACGCTTTGTCGATGGTGAATGGCCCCTGGGAATATTTCATTTCACAAAGGTTAATCACTTGGTCGTTTCTATCAATTACCAAATCAATTTGTGCGCCTCTTTTTGTTTTAGCCGTATCTACCTTACTCCTCCATGTGCAAGCCGATGTTGAAACACCTGCAATCCCCAAGGCGGCCTTTATTGCATCAAGGTGCGTGATGGTGACTAATTCGAAGGCATAACCAGACCATGCACGATGTGTGCTTGAATCGATATTATTTGTCCAATAATGTTCATCGTGATTTTTCCTTGCCATGAATTGTAGATAAAAGAGGCTGAAAAATCGATAAGCTGATAGATCGTGCCTTTACTACGAGCGCCAAATGCATAGTAGGAACGGATGAAGCCCGATATTTCAAGCTCGTGTAGAACCTTTGTAAACTCGCCACCGTCCGGCATCTTTGTAGCGGCAAGCAATTCATCGCGCGTCATACCCATCTTCTTTGTGCCAGCGATAGATAATAGGGGATGCCGCCCAGAATCATATAGGTTTCGATAATCTGATGCCTGGAGAAGACGATTCCCTTTGCCGCAAGGTATTTCTCACACTCATGCAAGGTCCAGGGCTTTATATTCATTCGCCGTGTAACCCGGTTGTGAAGGCCGCCATGGTTGTTGATGATTTTATCTGACATCCATGAAGCGGCGGAACCGCAGACGATAAGCAGAATATCAGGCCGGGAAGATGCTTGCGCATTCCAGAAATGCTCAAGGGCTGTAACAAAACCGCTTCGATGAGTGTTCATCCAGGGCATCTCATCGAGAAAGATAACATGCTTTCTATGCCTTGCAACAAGCAAGGCATTGAGGCGATTGAAGGCTTCAAACCAGCTTTTTGGAGCGGATTGCTTTTTGCTCGGCCTTCCGGCCTATAATTGGCATCTTTTCCATGTTTTTAATACTAGCGGAATATGCAAAAAATGTCAACATTCCGCTGGGAATAAGTGTTAATTCTAGACTACCCATTAAACACTATTTTTTCTGTTAAAATAAAAAATCTCTTGCAATTAGCATAAAAGTGTAGTATAATGACTTATGGACTCAAACAACGGCGAAGAGATCAGGCGTTTCAGGGAGGCTATACTACACTGTGTAGAGAAAGGAGATAGGGAAGGAGCCGAAGCCTGCCTTTCAAAATTGGAAGAGAATGGAGATGCATACCTTGAACACTACGATATAGACAGTCTCCGTGCTTTTATTATCACTTTCAACACCATGCTTTTAGTCGCTTCACAGCGGGCCGGTGTTGACGGGAACAGCACGGATGCTCTCTCCACATTGTTTAACGATGAGACGGTAGCTTCTACCACGGTAGATGAACTCCGTCAATGTATGAAGGCTATTATTCCCGCCTACTGCGACCTGGTCGATGCCCATCTCAGGGAAAAACAACTCAAAAATGATTCGCATTCGCCGGTAATCCGCCGGGTGCTCAAATATATCGATAAAAACCTTGATGATGAAGAATTAAAACGGGAAACAATCTGCGATGAACTGAATATCAACAGTGATTACCTGACCCATGCATTCCAAAAACAAACCGGTATGACTGTGACTGAATATATTCAGGCTGAACGCTTGAAATATGCAGCAGAATTGTTGCTTTCAAGCGATAAAAACATTGGGGATATTGGCTCTGACTGTGGTTATTATGACCAGAATTATTTTTCCCGGCTTTTCAAAAAGTATTATGGGAAGACGCCGAGGGAATACCGGAATAGTAGAGGGGTGTAGTTTTTGAAATAAATTTCCCCCCTCCCCCAGCCCCTCCCGCAAGGGGAGGGGGGATGCTAGTTGACAGATTAGCGTTTCAGCCAGCGGTTGTAGGCTTCTTGTTGCAGAGCAATGTTTTCTGTTACGCCTAGATTCTTTAACTGCGCGGTATAAGCATTCCATGTTTCGTCATTAAGAGGTGTTGTTCCCAAAATGAATTTTGCCAATTCAACATTCAGGTAATCGCGTATCTGCACATTGTTGTTGGCAATCTTTTTTTCATCATCTGCTGTATAGGAAAGCGTCATTGGTAACAACTGCATCGGTGAATCACTGTAAGCCGACCAGGTAGATTCGCCTAATTTATCAAGGTCGCTGTTAAAAGGTTTTATATCTTTGTCCGGGCGTAAACCGGGAAGCCGGCCATCATTGAATAGAGAGAAGTCGAGTTTGCCGCCGCCAAAGGTAATTTCCGGGTTCCAAACAAAGTTTCCGCCTGCATCATACCAATAGGCGCCGTCCTGCATTTTAGCTTTAATCATTGCCGGGTCTTTATCTGCACCCTGTTCTTTGGTAACACCATAATAGAGCTTTGCCCCTTCATCAGTATAAAGATAATCGAAAATAGCAAGCAGCTTTTCGGGGTTTTTACATGCTTTTGTGATTACCCAACCTTTTGTAGCAATATCGCCTGCTTTTCCGGAAATAGGAGATGCCGCAGTTTTAATACCGTGGGCAGTATCAAGAGGCGATTTTAATGGCAGGGCATAAGTATATAAGTTGTGGTCAGGCTGCGACATCTTGTCCCCAAGTTGGCCCATAAGACCAAACCAGATACCGGCGTCTCCGCCGTAAGTCATTGCAGGGTTTGGAAGGTAGGGCGGGTCGTTTACACGGCTTGCAAAGTCATTGTAAATCCAGCCTTTTTTATACCATTCGGCCATCTTTGCAATATAGTTACGGAAACCATTTTCGATGGGGCCGTATTTTACTACATCATTTTCTACATATTCCCGGTTGATTATACCAAAGCCGGATTCCAGTTCACTGTAAACAAAGAGTGCATTGTAGGGAAGCATTAAAGGAGCGGCATATTCTTTTCCCTTTGAATCAAAATACTGCCGGTATAAAGCAAGCATATATTCCATATCTTCTATTGTTGTCGGTTCGCTGTTGCCGCTGGGGAATTGCGGATTCTTGTTGGTAATTTCATCGAGGATGCCCCGGTTATAGGCAAGGCCGCCCCAGGCGCCGCCTTCACCGGCAAGAGTGGGCATAGAAAGAATCCTGCCATTATCGTCATACACATTTCTTTTAAATTTCGGATTTGCTTCAATATAAGCTTTATAATTCGGCATTGAGTCAAGATAATCGGCAATGTTTATAATAACGCCATCTTCATAAAGTTCCTGAATGGAGCCGGTATAATATTGAATATACACTGCATCAGTATATTCACCGGTTCCGAACATCAGCGATATTGCGGTGGCTTCCTGCCCTACTGCCGGTTCCTGAAAGTCCAATTTGACATTAAACTTCCGGTTTAAAAACTGGATAGTAGGGTTGTTGCTGTAGCCTACATAATAATCATTGGTGTCCATCATCTTCCAGAGAGTGAAGGTTTCCTGGCCTGTTGCTGCAGCACTTCCAGTGCTTCCACTGCTTTGCTGTTCGCCATTTGCAAAGGCAAAGCCGACAGAGATGATTGCGCATAGTGCAATCAAAATAGTTTTCTTGAATTTCATATAATTCCTCCTATTAACTAATTTACTAATATAAACAGTATCAAAATCCCCTCCTTTCACTATGAAAGGAGGGGAAACGAAACACTCTGTTGTTCAGAGAACTTTCGTATGAAGACTTTTAAAATACCATCAACACATTGAAGCCCAATGTATGTCTGGTCCATGGGTCGGTGGCTCCTTCCATTTTTGTATTCTCATAAGTGTATTCAATGGTCAGTGTATTTTGTCCTGCCGCACCACCCAGATTATAATTAACATTTGGTCGAATCTTAAGCGAAACGCCATCGACAACATCTTTAGCCATGCCAATTTCAAAGGGTGAACCAAAGCTAAATTTACCGATTGAATAGTTTATTTCCGGAACTATTCTTAAATACACCGGGTTTGGCACACCATCTGCCCATACTTCAGGCCCAAAGAAATCCTGGCCTACACTTAATTTGGCAGAAAGGCCGTCTACCCCAATTTGTCCAAGGTCATAAGCGATGGCCTGGTCCATATGGCCGAAACCATATTTATTATAATCACCCAAGTTGACTAACCAACCTTGAGCGGATACAGAAAGGCCGGGAACCAGTTTGTCTTTTAACTGGGCGCCAAAATATGCGTAGGCTTCATCTCCTGCGGCATCTCCGGGAAGAAGCAGGGCTGTATAACCGCCCATGTTCATAGAGGTAAGGCCATTGGCTGCTGATTTTCCCCCCATAAACGCATAATTCTGAAAATCGCCACTTCGTAATTGCTGGGCGACATCCGTATTCATGCCATAGAAGCGCCCCAGCGGCGTCCCGTTACCTGCTCTGATAAACTGCATATAATTATCGCTATCACCTTCGCCATCAGCCCGGAAGCCCATAACAAGGTTGAAATAAGGGTTATCATACTCAGCGCCTATGCCAAATTCCATTGCGTTATCTTTTATATCCATCAGGCCAGCATTTTCTTTACCAAGGAAATGTTGGTAACCAATTTTAAGTGTATGGCCATCGGGTAAAAACGCAGGATTAAAATCTACACGGGCTGCATACTGGTTATTTTGCCAGGGTTCAATAAAGGATATGCCGCTGAAATAACCGCCCGCAGTCTGATATATCTTTTCACCACCCAGAGGAATCGCTCTTTTGTATGGCTTACCAATGGTAACTTTAATCTGTTGGTCCCAGAAACTTGCCCATGCAAGGAAATAGGGAATGTTTACTTGCCATCCAAGATCATCGACGGCGCCGGCGACACTGGTGCCGGCTACCATGGTGATACCCATCGTGTAGGGCTTGTTAGAATAGGCAAACCACAATTGCCCGACATTGCTTTCCCAACCGGTATTAAACGGAAGCACTTCCATCTTAAGGTCTTTGACTATATAGCCAGGGATAGCGGCGCCGTTAGCATCTTTCACTACCGGGTCGCCTGTTGAACCGCGCATACCGAAACCGGTAGCCATAATACCGCCGATTCTCAATGTGCCGGCCTTGTTATACACCGATGGCATGGTCATTGCTTCATCATTATCGGTGAATTGTGCGAAAACACTTGCCGTCGCGCATAAGAGCATCATGACGGCTACTAGAAAAAATTTCTGAATTTTCATATACTATAATCTCCTTGTATTGAGGACTAGCCTTGCGCTGTTTCGTTAGCAGCGGCAGCGCGGGGCTAGATTCGTCCCATATTATTGTTTTTCGTAGGTACCGTTTAATACCTGCATTGTCCCGGTAAAACCGTTCATAACGAGTTTTCCATCCGCATTGATTTCCCATGTCCCGACCATTGTTGTGTTAAAGGGTTCACCAAATACCAGCGACAGCGTATTGCCTTCCACTGAGTAATTTGGAAACTGGGAATCAAATACACTTGCTCTCCCGTTTTCCTGAAACACCACATTGCCGTAAGACGGGTTGAGCCAAGTGCCCAAGAGCGGATTAGCCGGTGTCGCTGCTTCCGCTGCCGGCGCTTCTGCCGCTGCACTTCCGCCTGAGGCTGCCGCTCCACCTGTGGAAGCACAACCTGCCATGATACCAATGCTGAATAGTGCAAGCACTGTAATCAGCATTGCCGTGATACGATTTTTTTTCATCGTTATCCTCCTCTTATAAATTTGATACAAACAGTATACATTCTATAAATGCAAACTGTTAGAACAAAGCTGACAACAAATTAGCACAAAACAGTATTTTATTTTGAAACTGCATTACTGTAACCTATCTTTTTCATAAAACCTTCCAGCCATTCCATGTCGCTTGGCTCGAAAAAATACTTTATAAAACTTTCTACAAAGTCTTTGTTTTGTGCAGGACTATTTTCCATGTGCTGAATAGCATCCTGATTCATCTTCGCATTCATGTTTATCATAAATGCAAAGGTTTCCTTCTGCCGTTCTTCGCCTTCCGGGTCGCATTTATCAAGCGGATGAAAATGAAGCCCTTCATTTTCTGCATCTCTATATCTTTTTTTCAAACTATCAGTAAATGTGTTATAATCAGAGGCGGTAGAAAAAAGGGCGTCAAGGCGGGGGAAAAGGGTATCCATCATTTGTGGCAATGGCTCTCCTCCCCAACGGCATGCCTCTATTCCAAGAAAACCAGGGTAATTTGAAAAGTCATGTCCTTTAATAATTGGCTTATAATCAAAAACTTTTTTTAAAGGCGTCATTGAATAGGGATAATCAAGATAAAGATGAAACATATCAGACATGATAAAACGCCCGCCCTTTTCTGCAAATGGTTTCATTAAATCAGCATATTGGGCTGTCCAATATTGAATGATAATATCAGTGTCTAGGTTTTTGGCCGCAAGTGCATCGTTCCAGCAAATTGTTTGTTTCCCTTGTTTTTTTAACAGAGCATGAACTCTGTTTGCCATATATCCCTGCAACAATTCATAATCGTTTTTATCGTATGCACTGTTTTCATCTGCAATTTCCGCAAGTTTTTTGCGACAATGAGAACATTTACGCCAGCCTCCTTTTGGCGCTTCGTCCCCTCCAATGTGAAAATATTTTCCGGGGAAGATACTGCACATTTCTGCAAAAAGTTCTTCAAGAAAAGTAAAGGTTGATTCTTTTCCCGGGCATATAATAGCACGGGCATCATCGCTACAGCCTAATTCAGGATAAGCAGTTAAGAGGGCATGGCTATGGCCGGGTATTTCTATCTCCGGTATAATTTCGATATGTAATTGAGCAGCATAATTGATAATTTCCCTGATACTATCCTGTGAATAAAATTCCCCATTGCACTGTGCAGAATAATCAGTTGAATGCAGTTTGGGGAAAGTTTTTGATTCAATTCGCCACCCCTGGTCATCGGTAAGATGCCAATGCAAAGTATTAATACCGGAAATTGCCGCCTGTGCAATAATTTTCAGGACATCATCAATAGTCCAGAAATGCCTTGCACTGTCAATCATTAATCCTTTAATCATCCCTTAATTCCTCCTAATGTTACGCCCTTAACAAAATATTTCTGTGCAAAGGGGTAAGCACAAAGTATCGGCAATGTTCCTACTATGGTAACTGCATACTTAACAAGGTTGGCCACATTGTTTGCTGCATTTGCTGCATCGGAGCCGGTAACAATGCGGGTGGCGTCATTTTGTACGAGTATTTCACGCATAAAAAGTTGCAAAGGCCATAAATCGCGCCGACGGCTTAAATAAATGCTTGCCTGAAACCAGGAATTCCACTGCTGCACCACAATAAACATAACAATGACAGCAATAGTAGCCTTTACCAGAGGCACCAATATTTGAACCATTATACGCAATGGGCTTGCGCCATCAAGTTTTGCCGATTCTTCATAACTGGAAGGTAATTGGCTAAAAGCGCTCATCATAAGAATTATATAGAAAGCATTTATAAGGCCCGGTAGAATATTGCCCCATACATTGTTCACTAAACCAAAAGCACGGTTTACCATGTATGAAGGAATAAGCCCGCCTGAAAACATCATGGTAAACATTATAAACAGAGTAAAGAATTTTTTAAGCTTTAACTGCGGGCGTGAAAGCACAAAGCCTGCTATTACCGTGAGAGCCGTTCCTGCCACCGTATTTACCGCCAGATAAAAGAAAGTATTTCGGTAACCGGTAATTACACTGCTGTTTTGAAAAACAAGCGCATAACCTTCCAATGTTGCTTTGCCAAGCGGCCACCAGATGATGCCAGAGTTGGAAAACAAAAGCCGTGGATTGGAAAGAGATGCCATAAGAACATGCCACAGCGGCGCAATGCAAATTAATGCAAAAAATACCATAAAAGCATAATTGAGAATGTTAAAGGTAATACGAGATGGACCAATTTTTTCTATCATAATTACTCCTCCCTTAAAAAATACTTGAACCTGCAAGTTTCCTGCTTAATGCATTCGACCCAAGCAGCATAAGTGTTCCCACCACCGAATTAAAGAGCCCCACCGCTGCTGAATAGGAATACTGCATACGCTCAATGCCCATGCGATACACATGGGTTGAAATAACATCGGCTGTTTCATAGACACTGGGATTATATAATAGAAGAATCTTGTCTGAACCGACTTGCAGCACTAGCCCTATTTGCAAAATCAACATGGTAACAATCGTCGGTATCATTGCCGGAAGGGTCACATGCCAGACACGGCTTAAACGGTTTGCACCGTCTATTGCAGCAGCTTCGTGCAGTTCCTGAGAAACACCGGTAATGGAAGCAATAAAAACAATTGAACCGTAACCAAGGCCTTGCCATACACCGCTTAAAGTATAAATTAACCAGAAATATTTTGGGTTGGTCAGTAAATTTTGCCGGGGAAGGCCAAAGGCTACCAGAATATTGGTAATAATACCATTATTTGACACAAAATCAATCACGAGGCCGCACATAACAACAGCGGATACAAAGTAAGGCATATAAGAAATAGTCTGCACCATCTTCTTGAATGGAACATAAAAAATTTCATTGAGGAGCAGGGCAAAGATAATACTTAAAGGGAAACTGAAAGCCAGCCCCATAAAGCTTATGACCATAGTATTCCTCAGAATCCGCAGGAAATTGGGGCCGGTAAAGAATTGCATAAAGTTAGCAAATCCAACCCACTTGCTGCCTAAAAAACCACGGACAGCGTTAAAATCCTCAAAGGCCATCACAATGCCAAACATCGGCAGGTAATTGAAGATAATAAAATACACAATGATCGGTATGAAAATCAGGTAGACACCTTTATTCATCGACCAATCCCGTTTCCAGGTAACTGTTACTGTGTTTTTTTTCATGATTCATAGTATATCAGGGGTTAAGATAAAGCTGTTAGAATAAAACCGGGAAAAGATTAGCACAAAAGCGTAGCAGATTGAAATTATTTGCAATAGACAAAAGATTTTCGTTGCCGTTGCTGTTCATACTCTTAATTATAATGCAAAAAAGCCGAAAAGTAAATAATGAATGAAGTAAAAAATCGTCTGTATATTATAGGCGCAGGTTTTGCAGGCCGGACACTGGCAGCAGAAATTGCCGAGAAAAAAATCTTTGGTAAGGTTGTCGCTTTTCTTGATGATGCCAAAGAAAAAATTGGCTCTATTATAAATGGTATTCCTGTTTTAGGGCCAATCCGCGAAGTTGCCAATCTTCTGAAATTTAACCCTGCCGACGAGGCAATTATTGCAATTCCCAGTGCCAGCCGTGAATATTTGGCTGAGTTATACAGCATTTTGAAGAAGGCCGGTTTTGTGCGCATACGAATTCTGCCGGCCATATCGCAGATTATTGAAGATGATGCCCACCTGATTCAGACAAGAGAAATTGACCCACAGGACCTGCTTGGCAGGACACCGATTACCGTTAATTTAAAATCAAGCCTAGCCTATTTGCGGGGGAAGCGTGTTTTGGTAACAGGCGCCGGTGGCAGTATTGGCAGTGAACTCTGCCGGCAATTGCTTTCCGGTGGGGCTTCCCGGCTTTATCTTTTTGGACATGGTGAAAATTCAATTTATCAGATTGATAGAGAACTGCGTTTGCTTCAGGAGGAAGGCGTTGGCGAGAAGGCGGCGATTGTGCCTATTATTGGCGACCTGAAAGATGCAGATTATATGAATTATATCATTGAAAAAACCAAGGTTGATGTGATATTTCATGCGGCGGCATATAAACATGTGCCAAT